>CAIQQQ010000365.1 GCA_903873995.1 uncultured Rhodospirillales bacterium | reverse complement strand
GGAGTTGGCGGCCGAGCCGCGGCCCTGGCAGAGGATGCCTTGGGCGCGGGCGAATCTCACAATGTCGTGGACGGTGAGGAAATAGGGCGCGTAGGCGAGCTGGGCGATCATGGCCAGCTCCTTTTCCAGGGTGGCGCGGAGCTTGGGTTGGATGCCAGCCGGGTAGCGGGCGGCAGCACCTTGCCAGGTGAGGGCTGCGAGATGGGCGTCTGGCGTGGTGCCTTGGGGGATGGGTTCGTTGGGGTATTGGTAAGACAGTTCGTCCAGACTGAATTGGCACAGGCTGCCGAAGTCCTGGCTGTTGGCGATGGCGTCTGGATGGTCTCGGAACAGGCGGGCGAGCTCGGTGGGGGATTTGAGGTGGCGTTCGGCGTTGGCGGCGAGGGCTAGGCCGGCGCGGTCGATTGTTGTGTTGAGGCGGATGCAGGTCATGACGTCCTGCAGGGGGCGGCGTTCGGGGGCGTGGGTGAGCGCATCGGTGGTGGCGAGCAGGGGGATGCGGTGGTGGCGGGCGCGGGCGGCGGTGACTTGGAGGGTTTTGGTGTCTGTGGCGGTGTAAAAGCGGGTGACGGCGAGCCAGGCTTCCTGGCGTTTGGTTTGGGCGAGGGTGGCCAGGGTTTCGTCCAGCCGGGAGCCTGGGGTGGTGGTGACGAGGAGGGCCACACCTTCGGCGTGGGTGAGCAGGTCTGGCAGGTCCAGATGGCATTCGCCCTTGATGGCGCGGGATTTGCCGAGGGTGAGCAGGCGGCAGAGGCGGGCGTAGCCGGTGCGGTTGATGGGGTAGGCGGCGATGTCTGGCGTGCCGTCTCGAAACACCAGGCGGGCGCCGGGGATGAGGCGCACGCCGGCATCCTTGGTGGCCTGGTGGGCGCGGACGATGCCGGCGAGGGTGTTGCGGTCGGCGATGCCGATGGCGGTGAAGCCGAGGGCTACTGCGGTTTGGGCGATTTCCTCGGCGTGGCTGGCGCCGTGCAGGAAGCTGAAGGCGGTGGCAATCAGGGGATCGATGGTCATTTGGGGCTTTCGGTCAGCTGAAGAGGCCGTGGAGGTACCAGGCGGGCGGGGTGGCCTCGCCGGGCAGGCCGGTGCGGAAGAGCCAGAAGCGGGCGCCTTGTGTGTCTTCGACCTCGTAATAGTCGCGGAAGCGGCAGTCTCGCTGGGTGCGGCGCCACCATTCGGCGGCGATGCGCTCAGGGCCGCTGGCGGCGCGGACCCGATGAAGGGCGCCGCGCCAGCGGAAGAGCAAGGGCGGGTCGTCTGGCACCGGGGCGGTGGCCTCTATCGGTTCTGGGGGGCGCAGCAGGCGCAGTGGGCGGGCGCCTGGAGGTGTGGGCCAGGGTTCGGTTGGGGTGAGCGGGGGGGCGGTGGTGACGGCCCGTTCGGGGACGTGGCTTTGGTGGGGGGCGGGGCGCCATAGACGGTCTGGGCCCAGGCGGTTTGAGATGTCGTCGATGAGCGCTGTGAGGTCTTCGGCTGCGGCGGGGGCATCGATCTGCTGCTGGGTGAGGGGCAAGGGGACGGTTTCGTCGGCGGACAGGATGATGGCTTCGAGGCCGAGGCCGGGGTCGATCGTGTCGAGTTTTGTGGTCAGGAGGCGGGTGAGGCGGGGGGCGTGGCGCAGGGGGCGGGCGGTGGCGATGTGGATGGAGGGGCGTTCGGTGAGATGGGCGTCGTCCAGGCGGAGGAATTGCGCGGTGAAGCGGAGGCCGCCGAGGGCGGTGGCTTCGAGGCGGGCGCAGAGGGTTTCGGACAGGGTGGTGAGGGCGCGGGTGAGGTCTTCGGCGGTGCCGATCGGTTCGGGGAAGGATTGGCGGGCGGACCAGTCGGCGGGCGCGCGGGGCCAGATGATGGCTTCGCTGGCGGTGCCGAAGGCCTGGTCCAGGCGCAGGCCGGGGGTGGTCCCGAAGCGGGCGGCGAGGTCTGCGCGGGGCTGGCGGGCGAGTTCGCCGATGCTGCGCAGGCCGATGCGGCGGAGGCTGGCGGTGATGCGCGGATCCAGCCGCAGCAGGGCTGTGGGGAGGGGGGCGAGGCTTTGGCGTTCTTCACCATCGGGGATGATTTGGAGCGCGGGGCGTGTGGCGGAGCGGGCTAGGGCCCAGGCGGCGCCGGGGGTTGCGGCAATGGCGGCGCGTGCTGCGAGGGGGGGCTGGTCTTTTTGCGGGCGGGCGAGGCGGGTCATGAGGGACTGCAGAAGCGCCTGTTCGCTGCCGTGGAGATGGGCGCAGCCGGTGATGTCGAGCCACAGGCCGTCTGGCGGGTCTGGCGCTGCGAGGGGGGTATAGCGTTCGCACCAGGCGGCGAGGCGGGCGAGGCCGGTGACGTCTGCCTGGGGGCCGGCGTCTGTGACCGTGAGGTCTGGGCAGAGGGCGCGGGCCTGGGTGAGGGGCATGGCTGGGGCGATGCCGGCCTGTGTGGCGCGGTGGCAGGCGGCGGCGATGCGCAGTTGGCCGCGGACGGGTTCGATGGTGGCAAGCGGGCGGTCAGCTGGCCAGCCGGCGCAATGCAGCCGGTGGATGGGCCAGTTCGGCAGCCACACGGAAAGGATGCGATGCATCTGGATGATCCTCCTGTTCCAGTATCCATGTGCCCGGGGGGGCGGTTCGGGCGTGCAGCAGGTCACAGCGCAGCCTTGTGGGGCCGGGCAGGCGGTGGGGGAGGAGGACGCTTGGGGCGGGGGTGATGCGCCAGTTGGTGACGGTGGCCGTCAATGGCTCCGCTGGCTTGCGACCGTAGGGGAAGCGGCGGAGGGCGAAGCAAATGGTGCCATGTGAGAGGGCGGCCATGTGGAGGCGGCGGCCGGACAGGTGCCCGGTGCGGCCGAGTTCGGCGATGACGGCGGCGGCGGCTCCGCTGCGCAGGAGCGTCTCGGTTATGGCCAGCGTTTCGTTTTCCGAGATGGTGCGGATCTGGATGAGGCGGGCCGGGTTGAAGCCGAGCGACACCAGGCCGGGCGGGTAGAGATCTGCGGTTTGTGCGACCCAGAAGATGGGAGAGGTTCCGGGGAGACGGCTGAGCAGCATGGCCAGGAACCAAGCTTGGGAGGCGCCGGTCTCGGCCTCGATGCCGGCACCTTCGATGGTGTGGAGCGCGCCGAGGGGGAGGCCGCCGCCCAAGGCGTGGTCGATCGCACCGGCGTCCAGCGGCAGGAGGCCGTGGCGGGATGGCGGGGCTAGGGCGTGAAGATGGGCGCGCAGACCTCGGAGGGATGCGGGCGGCACGGCGTGTTCCTGATATGTTCTCTCCTATGGATTCCGAGTCGTGGCAGCTGAGTCAATCATAAAAGGGGGCTGAAAAGAGGCCGAGGGTTTTGAGGAACAAAGGGGCCTGGCCGGTGATGTTGCCTTGCGTGAGAAAGCTTGGCAGCTCGGCTTGGCTTATGATTTGGACGGGATCGTATTCGGTGTTGCCGCTGTTGCGGTGGGCCGCGAGGATGGATTGCGTTGTGAGGTGTGTGTCCAGCGCGATGCCGAGATCGAGGATGTGGACATCCATATGCTCGATGATGGCCACCGGGCGTGGGTTGCGGACCTGGCTTGGGAGGATGCCGAGTTCTTCTTCGAGCTCTGTGAGCAGCATGGCCGTGACATCGACCTCGCCATTGGCGCGCTCGCAGGTGCGATCGACGTTACCGGCGGGCGGCAGTTGCCATTCGCCGGCCTGGTAGACCGCCTGGGGCTGGCGGCGGCCGAAGATCAGCCCGTCTGGGCCGCGGATGATGCCGCCGACTGCGAGGGGGCGGATGCCGAGGCCGTGGTGCAGGTTCGGTTGGCGCATCTGGGCCACGATCCGGCGGTATTCTGTCCAGTGGCCGGTGACCAGATCTGGTGTGATCTGGTCGGCGCTGAAAACGCGGCCGTTGAACAATACGCCACCCAGGCGTTCCTGTTCTGATTCCCAGATATTGCTGATTTCAGTGTCAAGGGACGTTGCCAGGTTGGGCATTTCTCTTGTGATTTGGCATTTTAATGACTGATTGACAGCGTATAGATGCCATTTTGTCATTCTGGATACTCCTTGGCGATATTTTACGGAATGATACGTATTTGCGAAATGGTTTTCGGCTTTCAAAGTAGAAACCATGACGCTGTGACATTCACTTTTGCCTGGAAGAAGCTCCCATGCGGCTCGAGACGGATCGTTTGGTCGATATTCTGCGTGACACCATCCTGGGCACGGTGCGGCGGGACGGGCCTGACCTTTCTGCTCGCCAGTTGTGCCTTTTGCTGATCACCTCACTCGAGGAGGGGCCGCATACCGTGCGCGGCCTGGCGATGAGGATGGATATATCCAAACCCGCCATCACGCGATCCCTCGATCGGCTGCATGACCTGGGATTGGCGTCTCGCATCTCCGATCCGCGTGATCGGCGCAGCGTGCTGGTGGTGCCGACTGATGATAGCATCGCCTATGTCGAGGACCTCAAATCCCTGATGATTGCTGCGGCGCGGCCGGCCCGTCGGCGGGTGATGCGGCGCAGTGACCATCTTCACGTGATCGCAGCGGAGTGAGAGATCGCAGTGCTCAAGCGGTCAGTGGCTGGTTGCGAGGGCCTTGGTTGATGGCCAATCACAGAGCTTGCCCATCGGGTCTCGTGGCAGGCGTGGCCCGATATCGAAGCGCACTGGGCGTTCGGGGGAGGGAAGGTTCTTGCGGCACCAGCGATCGATGGTTTCAAGTGTTGCGTCTGTCGTGAGCGGTGCTGCTGTGTCTGCGAGCACGATGAAGGCTTTCAGCCGCGGTTCCGGCAGGGTGGTGTCGAGGCGGATCGAACATTCCGCAACGAATTCATGGTCGGCGACGCGCCTCGCGACGGTTGCGGGATAGACGTTGATGCCGCCGACCTGAACGGCGTTGTCGGTTCGGCCGCGCAGATGAAAATGATCCGGGTCGACCCATTCGACGCGATCGGGCAGCTTGGTTGGGTGGCCGGTTGCACGATTGATCATCACCATTGCATCTTCGGACGGGATGGATATCCAGTTGGGCAGGAGTTTGAAGGCGTCCCGCGGGTTCGATCGTTCGGCGATGCCGGCGGTTTCGGTGCTGCCGTAGATCTCGGTGATGCTGCAAAATCCCAGTTTCCGCAGGGCCATGTTGTCGTCTGGTGGAAGGGGGGCGGTGGAACTGGTGGCCATTACGCCTTCAGCGACCGGCGGGGCCGCCTGGAGCAGGCTTCTGTGGCCGGCGGGAAATCCGACCAGAAGGTCGCCGTCCTGCAGTTGGCGCGCCAATGAGGAGGGGGCCATGGCACGCGCGTCGATGGAGGGCAGGCCTATGTACTCGGGCAATAATGTGGTGAAGATGAAGCCGTAGATGTGGTGCGCGGGAACGGCCTGGATGATTCGTTTTCGGTCCGAAAATGTGCGGGCCCAGTGGCCGGCTTCCCTCATCAGAGCCTCGATCGGATGGGTGCAGAGCTTGGGGGCCCCGGTGCTGCCGGAGGTGGCGAAGGTCAGCGCGGCGATCCCTTCGTTAAAGCCTGCGCGAATGATTTCGACCCAGCCGCCAAGAGTTTTTTGGATAAGCAGGTAGTCTTCGATGCCGACTTCGTGAAGGCGAAAGAACTGACTTGCCGCGGTACAGCAGGCGATGCGCTCGAAGCTGTCAAGCATGAGGCCGCCTTCACCGATCGGCGTGTCGGCGGTCCAGTTGGATGACAGCAGGTTGGCTGGCAACCGTCCGGCATGGCCACCGAGCTCGGCGGCGAGCAAGGAGGTGAGCGTCCGGAGGATGGCGTTGTTTGACAAAATGTCTGGCATGATAGACCGCTCGATTTATCGGTCTATGACATGGTGTTTATTAAGAAGGTGTGAATTGGATTATCTGGTTCTGATATTTTAGGTTTCTGATTAATTCAGGTGTTGTTTACTTTTCTGCCGTAAATTTTGGATAACTGGAGTGGCGCTCCCAGGAGGGTGCGATCTGAAGCCAGGGTGCGAAGGTGTCCTGATGTTGCCGCTGGGATCGCATGCGCATGCCTTGATGCCGATATTGTATGGATCTGGCGTGCCTGCGCTGCCGCGGGCTTTTGGTGTGAGGCTGCGCCAGTCAATTGCTGCAGCTGGGCTACCGCCACCTGTCGCGCTTCCTTCCATATGATCGATGCCCTTGAGCGGCCGGCTATGACCGACCTGGCGATGTTTTTCTGCCGGATCGACACGGCGCCCTACGGCTCAACTACCTCCTTTCAATCATACCGCAACAACTGAAAGACGGCACATGGAACTGATCAAATTCGGCGCCGACCATGTCGAAAACCTTGTGGCCCAGGATCCGGCGCGGCTCGATCGCTTGCCGTTCGGCGCGATCCTGGTGGATCGTTCGGCCCGGGTGATCAAGTACAACGCTTACGAAGCTGGCTTGGCTAACCGCCCGGCGTCCGAGGTTCTGGGGAAGAACTTCTTCAATGATGTGGCGCCTTGTGCGAAGGGGCACCAGTTTCAGGGGCGATTTCAACAGGCTATTGCCAGTGGCAGCATCAATGTGATGTTCGAGTATGCTTTCGATTATAAGATGAATCTTGCGAAGGTGCGCGTGCACATGAAGTCCACATCTCTTGATGAGGGGGTCTGGATTTTCATCAAGCGTATCTGATCTGTTCTAGGATGGGTTTTGTGACGTGCGCAGTTATGATTGCATAGAAGCTCGCGGTGGGTCGTGACCGACGAGGTTTTAGGCCGGTTGGCAGAGATTTTGTACCCAGATGGCTCAAGGTGTTTCTAGATGATGACCGGGCGGCCTCGGCTCAATGTAATTAATTGAAACTCTTTATTCCGCTTCGTCTAGCGCTGACAGATTCAAGCATTGTTTACCTTTCTGTCTTATGTATCAGGAGGCTGGAGTTGGTCTCTCAATAGAGATCGCTGAAATTGCTAAATCGTCCTGTCGAAATTGAAAGAAGAAAGATGGAACTGCTCAAGTTCGGCACTGACAATGTCGATAATCTGGTTGCCAAGAATCCGGGGCGCCTTGACAGCTTGCCGTTCGGCGCGATTTTGCTTGATCGTAATGGGCGTGTCCTAAAATACAACGCGCAAGAGTCCGCCCTGTCCAATCGCCCGCCGTCAGAAGTTTTGGGAAAGCATTTCTTCAATGATGTTGCCCCTTGCGCAAAGGGAGCCCAATTTCAGGGTCGATTTCAGCAGGCCGTGGCGGCAGGTAGCGTCAATGTGATGTTTGAATATGCATTTGACTACAAAATGACGCTTACGAAAGTTCGCATTCATTTGAAGTCTACATCTATCGATGAAGGTGTGTGGATTTTCATCAAACGTATCTGATTGGTTCTAAGGCGCTTTCATGACGTTCGCTGGAATGATTTCTCGGAATCTAAGCGAAATGCCACTGGCTGTGGCACCCGAGGCTGCGTACCCGATGGCGCTGCCTCTGTATCGCGACATTTCGGGGCATGTCGCCACCGTGATCGAGCGGCATGGGGCGCGCCCGCTCTCGTTCCTGGGGCGTAAGTTGTTCGAGGCGTCCAATCGGATTACTGGGCTTTCGGCCTGGTCCGAGATTGCGGTCTACGAGACAGAGGACGGCCGATTCGTGGCATCGATTCAGCACTCGACTGGCTTGCAACCGCATCCTTATGACTGTGCCGCAGTTTACTGTGACAGCGGCGGTGGAGTTCGGGCGGCCTTCTCGGCGAGCGATCCGGTGGCACGGCTGCCGGCCGATTTGCTCGTGATGGACGTTCCCGATGGAGCGACCGCCAACGCTTTGCTTGAGGCGGCGGCTCAACGTGCGCAGCTTCAGCGTGATGCCTGGAAGGCGTTGCTGGCGGGCGTATTCGGCCATGGCGGCAACCCAAAATCTGGCCCTGGCGAAGCGGAGGGTCGTTCCCAAACCAACACTGCAACCCTGAATCAAGGATTGATGAAATGAATGTTATGCATGTTCTGGAATCGGCTATCGATCGCCCTGTCGTCGAGACGCGACCGGCGGCGCGTATGGTTTCGTCAGGCCTGATCACGCTGCGCAAGTCGGGGTCACGGCCTGTCAGCTTTTCCGGGCGTCATCTGGCTTTCTTCAACGGATATCGCGCCGGCACGCCGCTTTGGCATGAGCTGAATCTCTATCAGACCGACGATGGCCGATTCGTCGGTGAGATTCGTGTCTATACCAAAGCCGAGGGGTCGTCTGACCAGTTTCATGTTCTGGTGGGTGATGGGCTGGAGGAAGTGCTGTCGTTCTTTGAGGGTTATGCGCCCAAGCGCGACGTGATGGCTGATTTCGATATCTTCGATCCGGAACTGGCGCCTGCCGAGCTGATGGTACAGGCGGCGGCATTGAAATACCGCATCGCGGAAACGGAGAACCAGTATCGCGCCGTGCTGAGTGGCTTCTTGAAGGATCTCAACAACGGCTGAGCGGGTCTGGCGCGCTTGGAGGCCTTTGGGAGCATGTGATGGCCAACGGTTCGAAGGCAGCCGGTACGTTCCAAAGTGCTGATCGGGCTTCATCCTGGTGTCTGTATTGAGGAAATATTCATCAAAATAGCGCAGGTTCCGTATAGCTACTGGGTCTCAGACTATCTGGAGTTTGGCTCGGTGGGCGTTGGCGAGCACTATCATTCGACTTATCAAAGGGACATGAGACGATGACCATCAACAAGAGTTTGGCTTCGAGCAGCCTGGCTGAAGTGATCGATCGGATTCTGGACAAGGGTGTCGTTGTTGATGCTTTCATCCGTGTGGCTCTGGTTGGCATCGAGCTGCTCGCCATCGAGATCCGGGCGGTTGTGGCGTCGGTGGAGACCTATCTCCGCTACGCCGAAGCGGTTGGTCTGACGACCGATCCGACCGCCGCCGCTGCCTGAGGCCTCGTTGCTGCGGGCTGGCTTGAAGAGGGCCGTGCGGTCGGACGGCGGGCGCTCATCGCGTGATGGGTTGCTGTCGTTCATGGCGGGTGACGGCTCTGCCTTGGGCATGGTTCGCGCATGTGGTGGCGCGGACCATGTTCTGGGTGTTGTTTCATTGGGCATCACTATCAAACGGATGAGTCCGTGCGGTCGGACGATGCTGTTGCAGCCCATGGTCGGGAAGCCTGATGGCTTTGCGGCAGCGAAAGGCCCCGAAGCATCGGTGCTTTGTCCGAACAGCAGGACCAAGTGGAAATCCGATGACCATTGAAGAGAATTCCTCCAGAGCTGGCGTGATATCGCGGGGGCAGGCAGGCATTCTGGCGAACCGCGCGCGGCGTGCCGCTGAGCGGGTGCGACTGCGGTTGTCGCTGGCCGAAGCGCGTGCGGCGCTGCGGGCCGGTCGGGGGAGTCATGAGATTTCAGCGCCCGGCCTCGCAAAGCCGATGCTGGGTGATCCGGGTTTGCATGATGCGGTTGGCTGTTCGTGGAGTGGGGCCACGCCCGAACTTGGCGAGGTAGCGGGATCTCTGCTGCAGGAAGCGTCCGAAGAGATGGCGGCTGAGGATTGCGAGGCGCCGTGTTTGGTGCACCTGCCGGCGACCTCAGATCTTGAGGCCGAGTGCTCCGTTGCGGTTGAGATCGCAGGACGTCACGATCCGGCCCCGGGCTTTGGCTGGACCCAGGCCGGCCACGTGGACGCGGAGCGTCGGGATGCGGATAAGACCTCAGTCTTTGCCGCTTTGGTTGGAAACGCGACGGATCATTCCAGTGAGATCCTTCCTCGCCCAGAGGGATCGGCCTTTCCGCCGCAAGGAGCGGTCGATGCGCATTCTGGCTTGATTCCAGCAGTGCCGGCGGAGGAGGTTCCTGCTGGCCCATGCCCGCCCGAGCCATCAGAGGCCTGTGCGGCTTTGGCTGTGTGTATGCCCGATGGATCTGCCGATGACGGCGCGCCAGCGCTGCCGAAGCTGGTGGTTGGATTTGGGCCGGGGATGCTGCTGCGGCTGCGCCAGCTTGGCTATCGGACACCGGATGATCTTGCCGATGCGGATCCGGACGCCTTGCGTGGGGCTTTGGGCGAAATCAGCCGGCTTTTGGATGTTGAGGCGTGGATCGCGAGCGCGCGCGCAGCGCGACAGGCGGCTCAGTTGGTGGGGCACATGTCGGAGAGGCCGTGACAGACACCGAACTCATGGTTTTGGTGCGCAACGCCGCCAATTATCAGTCTGTTGGATTGGGTGGTGCGCGTCTGGCTGCGACTTTCACCAGGACATCCAGACGGCCCTGAACCGTCATGGCGGACCATTCGGCGATTTCTGCCAGTGTGCGCGCGCAGCCGAGGCAAAGGCCGGTCGTTGGATCGATGCGGCAGACCGCGGTGCACGGCGAGATGGGTTGCACCGCGGTCTCGGCCATGGTCAGAGCGCCGCCAGAACCGCCTCGGCGCTGCTGACGTCAAACCCGCCCGGCGCTTCGATCATGAGGTGCGTGACTTTCCCGTCCTGCGCGATCAACGCGAAGCGCTGGCTGCGCATGCCGAGGCCGCGGGCGACCAGATCAAGCTCCAGGCCCAATGCGCGCGTGAAGGCGCCCGAACCGTCCGACAGCATAACGATCTTGTCACCGACGCCCTGGTCCTTGGCCCAGGCGCCCATGACGAAGGCGTCGTTCACGGCCATGCACATGATGGTGTCCACGCCCTTGGCGTGCAGGTCGGCCGCGTGCTGGACGAAACCTGGAAGATGCTTGGCGCTGCAGGTCGGTGTGAAGGCGCCGGGCACAGCGAACATGGCCACGCGCTTGCCCTTGAAGAGCTCGTCGGTGGAGACCTCCTGCGAGCCTGTTGCGGTCGCCGTCATCACGTTCATCGCTGGAATGGTGTCGCCAACCTGAATCTGGGTCATGATTGAAAGGTCCCGTACGGTCACGCGCGGCCGGCCCGCTCGTGTCGGGTCCTACCTACAATCCATGTGCTTGCCTGTCACGCCAGCCCTGCCAACATAGACGGCATGACCGAAAGCTCCCTCCCTCCGCCGGCCCACGAGACCCCTTCGATCCCGGACCATGGGCAATCCTGGGATGTCGGGACCTTTCTGGCGGGTCAGATCCTGATCGCGATGCCCGGCCTGCCGGATCCGGAGTTTGCGCATAGCGTTGTCTATCTGTGCGCCCATACCCAGGACGGGGCCATGGGGTTGATCGTCAACCGGCCGCTGGCGCAGCCGAGCTTTGCCGATCTTCTGAAGCAGCTTGGGGTCACGCCGGTTCCGCCGGCCCGGGCCGTGGCGTTGTGCAAGGGCGGGCCGGTCGATCATGCGCGTGGCTTTGTGCTGCACACCACCGACTGGACAGGAGATGGCAGCCTTCGGGTGGCCGACGATGTGGCCCTCACTGCGAGCCTTGATGTCTTGAAGGCGATCGCCCGCGGCGACGGGCCGCGCGATGCGATCCTGGCGTTGGGGTATGCGAACTGGGGGCCTGGGCAGCTTGACGAGGAGATCCGGCAGAACAGCTGGCTCAACGCAAGGCCCGACCTGGCCTTGCTGTTCGATGGCGATCACGAGAGCAAATGGGCCAGGGCGCTGGCCTCGCTGCGGGTGAACCCGGACTGGCTCTCAACCGTGGCCGGGCATGCCTGACAGCGCTATTCCTGATGTTACCAGATGAAGGTTGGGATCGCTGCGACGGGTGCGAGGCCGGCGGCCGCCGCTGCGGCCTCGATCTTCGCGCGGTCATGGTCCAGTTCCGCGCCATGGATGCCGCCGAGGACCCAGCAGGAGTCGATCCCGGCTGCGGTTGCCCCTGCGATATCGGTGCGCAGGGCATCTCCGATGGCGAGCACGCGGGAGCGCTCCAGGTCGAGCGTGGTCAGCACCGGGCGGTAGATGGCGGGATCGGGTTTCCCGAAATAGCGGACCTGGCCGCCCATCTCCTCGTAACGCGCGGCCAGGGCGCCGGCGCAGATCACCCGCGCGCCGCCGCGGATCACCTCGAGATCGGGATTGGCGCAGATCATCGGCAGGTTTGCGGCCATGCAGGCGTTGAGGATGTCCTGGTAGGCGGAGACCTCTGTCGGGCTCAGAAGATCGTCTGGGCCGGTGTTCAAAACGAAATTCGCCTCGGCCGGAACGTCGGTCGC
>CAIQQQ010000364.1 GCA_903873995.1 uncultured Rhodospirillales bacterium | reverse complement strand
TGGACCCACCAAGGGCCGGGGGCCCTTGGAACCCCATGAGTTTAAGAGTTCGGTGTTCCAGGAGGGGGCGGACGCGACGGTTTGTTCGATCCGTCGGGTATGCCCCCTCCTGGAACACCGAAAACCCCTAGACTCGTGAGGTTCCAAGGGGCTCGGCCCCTTGGCGGGTCCAGGGCAGAGCCCTGGCCTTCCTTCACACGCGCCCCACATCCGGAGCATGCCAGATGGCCACGATTGAGACGGCGGTTATTCCTGTCACGATCTTTCGGCAGAACTGTTTGGTTCTGTGGGAGCGTGAGACGCGGCGTGCGGTGGTTTTGGATCCGGGTGGCGAGCCGGGGAAGATCATTGATTTCATGAACCGGATGCAGCTGATGCCGGAGCTGATCTTGCTGACGCATGGGCATTTGGATCATGCCGGCGGCGCCAAGGCGCTGAAGGGCGTGTTCGATGCGGCGCGGGTGCAGGCCGGGCTGGCGCCGGTGCCGTTGGTGGGGCCGGATGAGCGTGATCTGTTTTTGCTGGAGAGCATCGAGGCGCAGGCGGCGCCGTTCGGCATCGGTGGGCTGCGCAACGTGATGCCGGACCGGTGGGTGGAGGAGGGCGACGTGATCGAGATGGGCCCGATGCGGTTCGAGGTACGTCACTGCCCGGGCCACACGCCGGGTCATGTGGTGTTCATCGACCATGCGGCGAAGCGGGCTCTGGTGGGCGATGTCCTGTTTCGCAACAGCGTGGGGCGGACGGATTTTCCGTATGGCGATCACGGGGCGCTGCTGCGTTCGATCCACACGAAGCTGATGGATCTGCCAGACGATATGATGGTGTTCTGTGGCCACGGCGAGGGAACCACAATCGGCGCCGAGCGGGCCGGCAATCCGTTTCTACAGCCGGCAGCGTGAGATCAAAACGCGGCTGTGCGGGATGGTGTGGAACGGATGGTGGGCACAACAGGGATTGAACCTGTGACCCCCACCGTGTCAAGGTGGTGCTCTACCGCTGAGCTATGTGCCCATCCGAGCGGCGCTTCTATAGTGCACCCCCTGGCAGCGCAAGTGTCTCTTGAAGCGGTAGTCCGTGCGGGCCGGCGCGCTACATCCGATGGCGCCATTCGGTGGAATGGGGCATGACCGGTCTTATGGTCGATCACGCACCCGCAATTCCGCCAAAGCCCAGCCTTCCGCCGGTTCTGGTTCACCGCCCGGCGACGCAGACGGCGCCGGTGGTGTTCGCGTCGCCCCATTCCGGGCGCAACTACCCGGCACCGTTTGTGGCGTCCGCGCGACTGGACCTGCTGGGGCTGCGGCGCAGCGAGGATGGCTTCGTCGATGAGCTGTTCGAATCGGTGCCGAACCATGGCGCGCCGTTGGTTGCGGCGTCGTTCCCAAGGGCGTTCTGTGATGCCAATCGCGAGCCCTGGGAACTCGATCCGGCCATGTTCGATGGGCCGCTACCGGACTGGGTGAACACCACGAGCGCGCGGGTGGGCGCTGGTCTTGGCACGATCGCGCGGATTGTGGCCTCCGGCGAGCCGATCTATCGCGCCAAGCTGCCATTCGAGGAGGCTCAGGCGCGGGTGGCGGGGTTCTGGCAGCCGTTTCATGACGCGCTGCGGTCAACGATCGACGAGACGCTGGCCCGCTTCGGCACTTGCTTGCTGATTGACTGCCACTCGATGCCGGGTGTGAGCCAGGCATCACGGGAGCGGGCGGATATCGTCCTGGGCGATGCGCATGGCACGTCGTGCAGTGCCGCGCTGATCCGGCAGATCGAGCAGCCTTTGGTGGCACTGGGGTTTCGGGTGCGACGCAACGACCCTTATGCCGGCGGATACATCACCCGCCATTACGGCCGCCCGCGCGAGGGTGTTCACGCGGTGCAGATCGAGATCTGCCGCTCGCTTTATATGGACGAGCGACGGATCGAGAAGACCGCGAATTTTGGAGCAATTCAGGACCGTCTGACCGCCTGGGTCACCCGCGTGGCGCGGCAGGCAGCATTGCCCGCGGAGTGACGACCATGTTCGCCTGCGGGCTGGGCCACGGACAAAAAAAGTGGCGGTGCCTTGCGGCACCGCCAAGTTTAGGGAGGAAACGTCCAAGAAGCAGACGACGACCGAAGCCGTCATGCTGCGGTGCACAAGATATCGCGGTGTGCATCTTCCTGCCAAGAGAATTCTTGCATCGCAGCAACGCAACGAGATCAGGTTGCAGTTACCCGCCTGCCCTCCAACGCGAACGGCCGATGCCTGGCACGCCGCTTAACCTTGTGGTGATCCCTCCCCGGCATGATGCCGCCATGACAAGGATCGTCTCTCTTCTGATGGCTGCGATGCTGTGGCTGCCTTGCGCGGCCAGGGCGGACATTGTGCCGATGCCGATGATTCCCCGGCAACCTGGTTTGGTGGCGGCCACCCCCTTCCTGGGGCGGCCCCTCCCGGCCCAAACTGGCCCGGCTCAGACGCAAGGGCGGCCGGCGCCCGTCTCGATCTATACACCGCCGCCTCGCGACCCTGGGGTTGCCTGCCGCCAGGCGATCGCTATCGCGGGACGGCAGGTCGGCGCGCCGGACCATCTGATGGCGGCCATCGGCCGTGTCGAGAGCGGGCGCCGCGGGCCAGACGGAACGATCAATCCCTGGCCCTGGAGCATCAATGTCGAGGGAACGGACCATATCTTCGAGACGCGGGAGGCAGCGATCGCGGCGGTTCGGGGGTATCTGGCCCAGGGCGTGCGGTCGATCGACGTCGGCTGCATGCAGGTCAACCTGCTGTATCACCCCGAAGCCTTTGCCACGCTCGAGCAGGGCTTCGATCCCATGACCAATGCCCGCTATGCCGCGTTGTTCCTAAGCCGGCTGCACACCCAGACCGGCTCGTGGGAGAAGGCGACTGCGTTCTATCACTCCGGCAATCCGGAGCTGGGGGAGCCCTACCAGAAAAAAGTAGTATCCGTTTTGGCGGAGGAGACACGGCACGATCTGCAGACGCCGGGTGCGGGTGGGGCGGGGCTCGCCCCGCGGGTCGGAGCACAGTCCGGCGGGATTCGAGGGCCGGTGCTGACCGCGCGGTCAGAGCCGGCGCGCGTGCTGCCGATGGCCGGCGCCACCGGCCGAACGCTTGAAGCCTACCGGGCCATGCCCGTTCGTGTGGCCTCCGCCATCCCCGGCCAGCGGCCGTGATGGCCGGACGGAACCCTGCCCTGCCACCGAATTGCAGCATTCGCGTTGACGCGCTTCGCCGGCAAGCGCATCACGACCGCGCCAGACGGCTGGACGACCGCTGCACGGGCCGATCACCAGGGCGCAGGCCAGGGCGATCAAGGCACGGGTGGAGGAAAGTCCGGGCTCCACGGAAATACGGTGCCGGCTAACGGCCGGCGGGGGCGACCCCAGGGAAAGTGCCACAGAAAACAAACCGCCGGCATCGTTCGCGCTGCCGGCAAGGGTGAAACGGTGCGGTAAGAGCGCACCGCGCTTCTGGTGACAGCGGCGGCAGGGCAAACCCCACCGGGAGCAAGACCGAATAGGGGCGGCCGGCGGCCGGTCACGGCTCAGGCCGGGATCGGTGACGCAGGGGCATTTTCGCCCTGCAGCCCGGGTTGGTCGCGTGAGGCACGCAGCAATGCGTGTCCCAGAGGAATGGTCGTCTCGCGCCCAAAGCGCGAACAGAACCCGGCTTACAGGCCGTCTGGCAGCTTGCTTTCGACCGGGGTTGTCCACAGGACGGCCCTGCCGCCTGTCCCCAGCGCGGGGCCAGGGCGGACGGCGCACAAATCAGTGCAAGCGACGAATCATCCACAATGTTATCCCGAGTGTGGCAAGCACTGCCGAGCTAGAACAAAACAAGAATTTTTTGAAAACGAATGGTTAATAGAACACCGGAAATCGCGGCGCCGCGACCGCTTCGACAAAGAGTTTCGCTGCAGCCGCAAAACCGGGCCAGGCTTCGACTCTGTCAAGCATTGCCCGCCATTTCCCTTGCACGCCCGGATTTGCCCGTGATATCCCTGAAACAACCCGAGAACCGGGTCACAGTCGCATGACCTCGCCCCACACGCCGGTGCCACTGGCCAAACCGCATGAAGAAGGGACAAGACCTGCCAGATGTCCCACTTCATGGGCACACATCTCACCAAGCTGGACAGCAAGGGCCGGGTGTTCATCCCCGCCAGCTTCCGCGCGGTCCTGCGCGCGGGCCGGCCGGACGGTGAGGCGGCGCCCATCGTGATGCTGCCGTCCCATAAGCAGCCCTGTGTCCAGGTCTGGCCAGCCTGCGCCTTCCTGCGGCTCGGCGCAGCCATGGACCAGCTCGACACGTTCAGCGAGGAGCAGGACGACCTCGCCTTCTCGCTGTTCGCCGACGCCTGCGAGATCACGCCGGACAAGGATGGGCGCATCGTCCTGCCGGACATGGTGGCGGAACACGCCGGTGTGACCGACCAGCTCGCCTTCGTGGGGCTGCGCGACCGTTTCGAGATCTGGACTCCGGACGCCGCAGCCCGCCGCCGCGCCGAGGCGCATGAGCGCGCCCGCAGCCGCGGCCTCACACTGCCCGGTTCCTCAGCATCGGGGGTGGCGGCATGAGCGGCCACATTCCCGTGCTGCTGGACGAGGTGATCGACCATCTGGCGCCCACCGAAGGCGAAACGCATCTCGACGGCACCTTCGGCGGCGGCGGTTACGCGCAGGCGATCCTTGGCACTGGCGCCACGCTCTGGGCGATCGATCGCGACCCGGATGCAATTGCCCGCGGCGCTCTGCTCGCCGCCCGCCATCCCGGACGGCTGCACCTCATCGAAGGCGGCTTCGGCGACATGCTGGAGCTGCTGGGCGCGCGCGGCGTGACCAGGCTCGACGGCATCGTGCTCGATCTCGGCGTGTCCTCATTTCAGATCGACGATCCAGGCCGCGGCTTCTCGTTTCGCGACGATGGCCCGCTGGACATGCGTATGGCCCGCTCCGGACCGTCCGCCGCCGACCTCGTGGCGGCCCTGCCCGAGGCCGAACTCGCCGACACGCTGTATCGCTACGGCGACGAGCGCCTGTCGCGCCGGATCGCGCGCGCGATCGTGGCCGCGCGCGGCACGGCACCGATCACCACCACGCGACTGCTTGCGGAGATCATCCGCTCCGTGGTGCCGAAAGACGGCTCCGGCATCGATCCCGCCACCCGCAGCTTTCAGGCGCTGCGCATCCGGGTGAACGACGAGCTGGGCCAGATCGAGCGCGCGCTTTCGCAATCCGTGCAGCTTCTGGCGCCGGGCGGGCGCCTGGTGGTGGTGTCCTTCCATTCGCTGGAGGACAGGCTGGTCAAGCAGTTCATGATTTCGGCGTCGGGTCGCGAGGCCTCCCCGTCACGCCACGACCCGCGCGGCCTGGTGGCGCGCGAGACGGCGGATTTCGAGCTGCTGACCCCGCGCATGGTCCGCCCGGGCGACTGCGAGACACAGCGCAACCCGCGCGCCCGCAGCGGCCGGCTGCGCGCGCTGCGCCGCCATGGTGGCGCCATCTCGCTGGCGGAAACTGCGCCATGATCCGCATCGCCACCTTCACCGCCGGCTGCGCGCTGCTCGCCTTGGGCTCGGGCTGGCACATGTTCGCCGCCAAATATGATCTGCGCCAGATGGACCGGCAGATCGACAAGGTCGCCGTCCAGATCCGGGACACGCGCGCGCAGGCGGCGGACCTGCACACCGAATATGAGGCGCTGAGCGATGTCGGCCGCCTGAAGGGGCTCGCCGAGCAGGTACTCGACCTGCGTGCGAGCCAGGCGGCGCAGACACTCCCCTACGGCGAGATCGACCGCCATCTGCCGCCGGTCGGAGTGCCGCCGCCTGTGGAGCCTGCAGCGCCAATCGCCGTGTCACAGGCGCCTTCCCCGGTGGCGCATCCCCCGGTGGCGCCTCCCCCGGTGGCGCCGGCTCCGCCCGCGCCCCAAGCCGTCGCAGCCGCCGCTCCCGCCGCTCCGCCCTCGCCACCGCCAGCAGCGGTTCAGGCCAGCGTGCCGCAGGTGCCACGCCAGGTGCCGCATCCGCCGGCAGCCTCTTTCCCTGTCGTTGTGGCCGCCCAACAGGCGCCTTCTCAACCGACACCACGCGTGCCGGCGCCGACGGTCCTGCATCCACGGCCGGAGCCGCAGCCTGCGGTTCAGCGGCCGAACCTGCCCACGCTGCCGGTTGACGCCGTCACCCGCCTTGCCCGCGCACCGTCCGGCTTTACCGTGCCGGCCGTGACGTCGGCGCTTGGCATGGCGCGCTCCATGCTCGGCACCTCCCAGCCGGGACGGCAATGACCGCGGGCGATCACCCCGAATCGCTGCCAACGCGACGCCGCGGTGCCGCGCGCGACGCCAATGTGCCGCGCATGGAGGATGTGCGCGCCACAGCACCGGACGTCGATCGCAGGGCCACCATGGAACGCACCCGCGGCCGCACGGTGATCGTCGCCTGCGTGTTCGCCGCACTGTTCGCCGTGCTGTCGCTCCAGCTGGCAATTGCCACCGTGATCCGCCCGCACCTGCCGCGGCTTGCAGTGCAGCCGGAGCTTCAGCAGACAGCCGCCACGACGGCTCCGTCGGACATCCACCTCGCCGTGGCACGCACGCCGACACCGCCGGCCGCCGCAAGCCTGGCCAGCGTGATCCGTGCCCGTCGCGCCATGATCACCGACCGCAACGGCG
Source organism: uncultured Rhodospirillales bacterium (assembly GCA_903873995.1). Taxonomy (GTDB): domain Bacteria; phylum Pseudomonadota; class Alphaproteobacteria; order Acetobacterales; family Acetobacteraceae; genus CAIQQQ01. Next base: position 15,816 of record CAIQQQ010000364.1, on the reverse strand, counting down.
AGGTGCTGGCCCTGTCGGTGCCGACTTACAACATCACCGTCGATCCGCGCGACCTGATCGATCCGGCCGAGGCCGCGCGCCGTCTGAAATCGGCGCTGCCGCAGGTGGATGAGGCGGTTCTGCGCGCAAGGCTCGCCGATCCGTCCAAATCGCTGGTCTATGTCGCGCGCAGCGTTGCGGTGCGTGAGCAGAACGCGGTGCGTGCGCTGCGCCTGCCGGGCGTGGCGATCGAGCCCACGGAACGCCGCCGCTATCCGTTCGGCCCGGCGGCGGCCCATGTGTTGGGCGGCGTGGGGGCTGACGGCATGGGCCTCGGCGGTGTGGAGATGCGGTTCAACGACCGGCTGCTGGACACCGGCACGCCCTTGCGCCTGTCGCTCGATGTGCGGGTGCAGGATGTGGTGCGCGACGAGCTGCAGAAGGCCATGACCGAGTTCAGCGCCATCGGCGGCTGCGGCCTTGTGATGGACGTCCATACCGGCGAGCTGATGGCGCTGGTGTCGCTGCCGGATTTCGATCCTGGCCAGCCGCGCAGCCCGAAGGCCAACGCTTACCTCAATCGCTGCACCTATGGCCTTTACGAGCCTGGCAGCACGTTCAAGCTGCAGACGGCGGCGATGTCGCTGGACAGCGGCCTCGTTCATATCTGGAACGGCTTTGACGCGACCAACCCGATCCGGATCGGCCGCTTCACCATCAACGACTTCGAGGGCAAGCACCGCTATCTGCAGGTGCCCGAGATCATCGCCTATTCCTCCAACATCGGCGCCGCGCGGATGGCGGAATCGGTCGGCTCCACCATCCAGCGCGCCTGGATGCAGAAGATGGGCATGTTCGCCCGTACCGCGATCGAGCTGCCAGAAAGCCGCGTGCCCCAGTTTCCCTCGCCGGCCAGCTGGGGCCTCAGCGCCACGCTGACGGTGGCGTTCGGCCACGGCATCTCGGTGACGCCACTGCATGTCGTGACCGGCACATCCGCCATCGCCAATGGCGGCGTGTTCATGCGCCCGACCCTGCTGGCCGCCGACCTGCCGAAAGCCCTGCCCTCCGGCACCCGCGTGATGCAGCAGACGACGTCAGACACCCTGCGCAAGCTGATGCGCCTCGTGGTGACCGACGGGTTCGGCAAGTCCGCCGAGGTGCCGGGCTATTATATCGGCGGCAAGACCGGCACGGCCGAGAAGAACACCGGGCATGGCTATGAGAAGCACGCCAACGTCGCCTCGTTCATGGCGGTGTTTCCGATGAACGCGCCGCGCTATGCGGTGTATCTGATGCTGGACGAACCGAAGGCGACGGCCAGCACGCATGGCTACGCCACCGCGGGCTGGGTCGCAGCACCTGCCGTGGGGCGGGTGATCGATCGTGCGGCGCCGCTGATGGGCATGCAGCCCGATATCGCCAATGCGGCGACGATCCAGGCGCAGCTCGCCATTCCGCTGCAGCCAGGCAAGGGCCCGGCCATAACGCCGCGTCCGCCCGCTTTGGCCACCTCACCCACCCCGATCGCGCCGCCGGTCACGACGCTGATCCCAGCCTCGATGCCGGCGCGCGACCTGCGCCAGCAGATCATGCTGCGGATGCCCGATCATGCTGGGCCATGAGGTGATGGCCGCCCTGGGCGACGCAGCCCCTGAAGCCTGGGAAGCGGTCGTGCAGCTCGATCTCACCGGCATCTCGGCGGACAGCCGTATGATCCGCCCCGGCATGGTCTTCGCGGCCTTGCCCGGCACCCGCACTGACGGCATGGGTCATCTGGCGGATGCACTGAGGCGGGGCGCCTCGGCCGTGCTGGCGCCAGCCGGCGCCACGTGGCCAGACGGCCTGCCGCGCGTGCCGATGCTGACCGACAGGCAGCCTCGCCGCGCGCTCGCCCGGATTGCCGCCATCTTCGCGGCCGCGCAGCCGGCACGGATCGTCGCCATCACAGGCACCAACGGCAAGACCAGCACGGCCGAGTTTCTGCGCCAGCTCTGGGCGCTGGCGGGTCTGAAGGCGGCAAGCCTCGGCACGCTGGGGCTGAACGCACCGGGCTTCGAGGCGGGTCCGGGGTTGACCACGCCCGATCCGGTCTCGCTGGCCGAAACCATGGCCGCACTTGCCTGCGCGGGGATCGACCATGCCGCGATCGAGGCATCGTCCCACGGCCTCGACCAGCACCGGCTGGACGGCATGCGGCTCTGCGCCGGGGCATTCACCAACCTCACGCGCGACCATCTCGACTATCACCGCACCCTGGAAGCCTATCGCACCGCCAAGCTGCGCCTGTTCGCCGAATTGCTGCCACGCGGTGCGCCGGCCGTGGCGAGCGATACGCTGGACGGCGAGACACGCTCCCAGCTCCGCGAGATCGCGGGCGCACGGGGCTTGCCGCTGCGCGTCATCGGGCTCGACAGCGCGGCGCCGCGGCCAGACGGGCAGGACATTCGTGTGGCGGACCGCACGATTCATCTGCCGTTGGCCGGGCGGTTTCAGGCAGATAACGCGATCGTCGCCGCGGCCGTTGCGGAGGCCACAGGGCTTGCCGATCCGTGGTCCGGCCTTGGGGAGCTGTCCGGTGTGCGCGGGCGGCTGGAGCTGGTCGGGCGTCCCGGCCGTGCCGGCGTTTATGTCGATTACGCCCACACGCCGGATGCGCTCGCCCGCCTGGTCGCGGCCTTGCGCCCGCACACCGAAGGCCGCCTACATCTGGTGTTCGGCGCCGGCGGCGATCGCGATCCCGGCAAGCGCCGCCTGATGGGCGAGGCCGCCCAGGCTGCCTGCCGCGTGATCGTGACGGACGACAACCCCCGGACAGAAGAGCCCGCCACCATCCGCGCCGCCGTGCTGGCGGGCTGCCCCGGCGCCATCGAGATCGGCGACCGCGCGCGTGCCATCGCGGCCGGGCTTGACGGGCTGGCGCCGGGCGACGTGCTCGTCGTCGCCGGAAAAGGCCACGAGCAAGGCCAGATCATCGGCACCGAGACCCATCCGTTCGACGATGCGACCGTCATCCGCGCGCTCATGGGCCCCGTGGTCGGCGCCGCATGAGCGCGCTCTGGCCCCCCAAGGACCTGCTGGCCGCGACCGGCGGCTATCTGCGCGTGCCGTTCGCAGCCACCGGCATCTCCATCGACAGCCGCACGACCAGGACCGGTGACCTGTTCATCGCACTCGTGGGCGAGAACGGCGACGGGCACGACCATGTCGCCTCAGCACTCGCACGCGGCGCGGCAGGTGCTGTGATCCATCGCCTGCCGGACGGGCTGCCCGACGACGCGCCGCTCCTTCAGGTCGCCGATACATTCACGGCCCTGCACGATCTTGGCCGTTACGGCCGGACACGGTTCACCGGCCGCCTGGTCGCCGTCACCGGCAGCGTCGGCAAGACCACGACGAAGGACATGCTGCGCGCCATTTTCACGGCCCACGGCAAGACCTGGGCCGCCGAGGCGTCGCACAACAACCATTGGGGCGTGCCGCTCACCCTGGCGCGCATGCCGCCGGACGCACGCTTCGCCGCAATCGAGATCGGCATGAACCATGCCGGCGAGATCGCCCCCCTCGCCCGGCTGGCACGCCCGCATGCAGCCGTCATCACCGCCATCGCCCCCGCCCATATCGGCCATCTCGGCAGCATGGAAGCGATCGCCGACGAGAAGGCCAGCATCGCCGAAGGGCTGGAGCCCGATTGCGTGCTGCTGCTGCCGGCGGATTCGCCTTGGCATGACCGCATGGCGGCCAGCACCGCCACCCCCACCCAGAGCTTCGGCTCGGCCAAAACCGCAAATCACCGCCTCGTGTCAGCCTCTGCCGACGCCCTGGGCAGCGACATCGTGGCGGAGATCGCCGGTGTCCTGGTGCCGTTCCGCCTGCCGGTGCCGGGCCTGCATATGGCAATGAACGCAGTTGCGGCGCTTGCAGCGGCAAGCCTCATCGGCGCCGATCCGATCCGCGGCGCCGAGGCGTTGGGCAGCTTCGCGGCCGGGGCCGGACGCGGGGCGAGGCGCGAGATCGCGGTTCCGCTCGGCACCGCGATCCTGCTGGACGAAAGCTACAACGCCTCCTCCGCCTCCATCCGCGCCTCGCTCGCCGTGCTGACGCTGCTGCCGGCCACGCGCCGCATCGCGGTGTTGGGGGACATGCTCGAACTCGGCGACGCCGGAGCCGCCGAGCACCGTGGCCTTGCTGCCGACGTGCTGGCGGCGGCGGACCTGGTGTTCACCTGCGGCCCCTTGATGCGCCTGCTGCACGATGCCATCCCCGCCGCGCGCGCTGGCGCTCACGCGGTCGATTCGACCGCTCTGGCACCCATTCTGGCCGCTGCCCTGCAACCGGGCGACGCCGTGCTGGTCAAGGGCAGTCTGGGCAGCCGCATGAAGACGATCATCCTGGCGCTGGACGCAGGCCAGATGCCGCCGGCGCTCGACGCAGGCCAGATTAAGGACACGCCCTGATGCTGTTTCTGCTCGCACGGCCCTTCGCCGACCAGGTGGTGCTCGCGAACCTGCTGCGCTACCTGACGTTCCGCTCGGCGGCCGCGTGCATGACGGCGTTGATCCTCAGCCTGATGTTCGGCGCGCCCTTGATCCGGCTGCTGAAATCCGTCCAGCGCCAGGGCCAGCCGATCCGGCCGGACGGGCCGGAAAGCCATCTGCTGACCAAGAAGGGCACGCCCACGATGGGCGGCGTGCTGATCCTGTCCACGCTCGCGCTGTCCACCCTGCTGTGGGCGGATCTGCGCAACCAGTATGTCTGGGCGGTGCTGTTGCTGACGATGGGGTTCGGCGCGGTGGGGTTTGTGGATGACTACATCAAGCTGTCCAAGGCGAGCTTTCGTGGCCTGTCCGGGCGCGGCAAGCTTGTGGTGCAGGCGTTGCTCGCCGGCGGCGCGTCGATCTGGATTATGGCGATCACCCGCGATCCGCTGGCGACGGGCCTCGCGGTCCCGGTGTTCAAAGACGTGCTGATCCCGCTCGGCCTCGCGTTTCCGCTGTTCGCCATGTTCGTGATGATCGGCGCCAGCAACGCGGTGAACCTGACAGACGGGCTCGACGGGCTGGCGATCGTGCCGACGATCATCGCCGCCGGCGTGTTCGGGCTGATCGCCTATCTCGTGGGCAACGCCAATTTCGCCAACTACCTCAAGCTCAACGAGGTACCGGGCACCGGCGAGCTTGCGGTGTTCTGCTCGGCGCTGATCGGCGCGGGGCTCGGCTTCCTGTGGTTCAACGCGCCGCCGGCGCGCGTGTTCATGGGTGACACCGGCAGCCTGGCACTCGGCGGCGCGCTCGGCGCGGTCGCGGTGGCCACCAAGCACGAGATCGTGCTGGCGATCGTGGGCGGGCTGTTCGTGGTCGAGACGGTGTCGGTGATCATCCAGGTGTTCTGGTTCAAGCGCACCGGCAAGCGCGTGTTCCTGATGGCGCCGCTGCATCATCATTTCGAGAAGAAGGGCTGGGCCGAGCCCACCATCGTCATCCGCTTCTGGATCGTCTCGATGATCCTGGCGCTGATCGGCCTCGCCACGCTGAAGATCAGGTGATGGGGAAGATACGATGAGTTGGGGCACCCCATTCTCGGGACAGCGTTTCGCCGTCGTGGGGCTGGGCCGCGCGGGCCTGGCCTCGGCTGTGGCGCTGGCCGCGATGGGGGCGGATGTCGTCGCGTGGGACGACAAGGACGCCGCGCGCGACGCGGCCGTGGCGGCTGGGATCGCCGTGGCACAGCCGGACTGGACCGTGACCAACGCGCTGGCGCTCTCTCCCGGCATCCCGCATCGCCTGCCGCGCCCGCATCCGATGGCAGAAGCCGCGATCGCGCATGGCGTGCCGGTCTGGACCGATGCCGAGTTGCTGTTTCGCGCCGTCCGCGCCACCGGCTCCGAGGCGCGCTTTGCGGGCATCACCGGCACCAACGGCAAATCCACCACCACCGCCCTGCTCGCCCATATCCTGACGCAGGCCGGCATTCCGAACGAAGCCGGCGCCAATCTCGGCACCCCCGCCTTGGCGCTGCCGCTGCTGGGTGACAACGGCGTCTATGTGCTCGAGATGTCGAGCTACATGTTGGAGAGACTCGCCTCTCTGCGCTTCGCTGCGGCGGCCATGCTCAATCTCAGCGCCGATCACCTCGACCGCCATGGCGACATGGGCGGTTATGCGGCCGCCAAGGCCCATGTCTTCGACCGGCAGACCGGCGCGGACCTGGCCGTGGTCGGCATCGACGACGCGTGGTCGCAGGCGATGGCGCAACGGCTCGCCTCCGGCCCCGCGAAACTGGTACGCATCTCGCAGCATGACACGCCCACCGCCCGCGGCCGCGCCCTGCCCGGCGCGCACAACGCGCAGAACATCGCAGCCGCCACGGCGCTCGCCCGCGCCCTCGGCGCCGATGACGCAGCCATCAACCGCGGCATCGAAAGCTTCCCCGGCCTGCCTCATCGCCAGGAGATCGTGACCGTCCGCAACGGTATCCCCTGGATCAACGACAGTAAGGCCACCAACGCAGACAGTACCGCCTGGGCGCTGGCGTGCCACGACCGGATCATCTGGATCGCCGGCGGCACCGCAAAGGAAGGCGGGATCGAGAGCCTCGCGCCCTATTTCCCGCGTATCGCCCACGCACTGCTGATCGGGCGGGACGCGCCGATGCTGGCCGCCACGCTCGCTGGCCAAGACGTGCCGCACAGCGTCGCCGGCACGCTGGAGAACGCCGTGACGACGGCGCGCGGCATGACCGGGGATTGCGTGCTGCTCTCCCCCGCCTGCGCGAGCTGGGACCAGTTCACAGGCTTTGACCAGCGCGGCGACCGCTTCCGCGCGCTCGCCCAGGCCCTTCCCGGGGAGGCCGTCTGATGTCGCGCGCCGACACCTCCATGCTCGGCCGCTGGTGGTGGTCCCTTGACCGCTGGACGCTCGCGGCCATCGCCACCCTGGTCATGGCCGGCTACGTGATGCTGCTCGCCACACCGCCGATGCGCGTCGCCTCCGAGCGGGACCTGTTCATCCTCAAGCAGGTGTTCTTCCTGTCGGTCGCGGCCGCTGTGATCCTTGCCGTCTCGCTGCTGTCCGCGCGAGGCGTGCGGCGCCTCGCGCTCTCTGGCTTCTGCGGCGCACTGGTGCTAACCGCGCTGACCCTGGTGATCGGCCAGCAAACCAAGGGAGCCACGCGCTGGATCGCAATCCTGCCCGGCCTGTCGATCCAGCCGAGCGAGTTTCTCAAACCGTGCTTCGCCGTCGCCACCGCCTGGCTGCTCAACGAAGGGCGGCGCGACAAGGGCTTTCCGGGCCTGCTGATCGCGCTCGCTCTGATGGGCGCGATCGGGGCGGTGATGGTGCTGCAACCGGATATGGGAATGCTGACCGTTCTGGTGGCGGTGTTTCTGGTGCAGCTGTTCATCTCCGGCCTGCATATCGCCTTCGTCACGGCTGGCGGCGGCCTCGCGGTCGGCGGCGGCGTGCTGGCCTATGCGTTCCTGCCGCATTTTCGCGAGCGGCTGAACGAGTTCCTGTTCCCCGCGGTGCCGATGTGCGTGAGGCGTGACCAGATCTGCATGTCGCTGGAGGCCTTCGGCAATGGCGGTCTGCTCGGCCGTGGCCCCGGCGAGGGCCTGGTGAAGGAGCGCCTGCCGGACGGGCACGCCGATTTCGTGTTCGCTGTGGTGGGCGAGGAGTTCGGCATGGTGGTGTGCCTCGCTCTGATCTGCGTGTTCTGCTTCATCGTGCTGCGCGGCCTGATGCGGCTGCTGCGCGAGGGCGACATGTTCATCGTGGTGGCGGTGGCGGGTCTGGCGAGCAGCTTCGGCATGCAGGCCTTCGTCAACATGGCCTCCTCGCTGGGTCTCATTCCCACCAAGGGCATGACGATGCCGTTCGTCTCCTATGGCGGCTCGTCTGTGGTCGCCGTGGCGCTGGGCATGGGCATGCTGCTGGCGTTGACGCGGCGCGGCAGCTCGCAGGAGCTGCTGTGAGCGCGCTCGTGGTCATCGCGGCCGGCGGCACGGGGGGGCATTTCTTCCCGGCGGAGGCGCTTGCGGCCGAATTGCTCGCGCGCGGGCACCGCATCGCCTTGATGACCGATGCGCGCTCCGGCGGCGGCGCCTCCGCCGTGTTCGCCCACGGTGAGCGCTTCGTGATCAGCGGCGCGGGCATTGCCGGGCGAGGCCTGGTCAAGGGCGTGCGCGCCGTGTTCGGCCTGGCCTCCGGCGTCGTGCAGGCGCGCGCCATCCTGTCGCGGCTCAGACCCGATGCCGTGGTCGCGTTTGGCGGTTATCCGAGCGTCGCGCCGGTGCTGGCCGCGCGCCTCGCCGGCCGTCAGCGTCGCGTGATGCTGCATGAGCAGAACGCCGTGCTCGGCCGCGCCAATCGCGCGCTGAGCCGGTTTGCGACCACCCTGGCGCTTAGCTTTGCCGCCACGTCCGCCATTCCTGCCGGCATCGCCACGCGCCTGACCGGCAATCCGGTCCGCCCGGCGATCGCAGCCATCGCCGGTTCGCCTCCCGTGGCGCCGGACGGTGCGATCGCGCTCCTCGTTCTCGGCGGCTCGCTCGGCGCGCGGGTGTTCAGCGACGTGCTGCCCGAGGCCATCGCCCTTCTGCCGAACGAACTCTGCGCGCGGCTGCGCCTCACCCAGCAATGCCGCGCCGAGGATCTGGACCGCGTGGCGGCACGCTACGCAGCCCTTGGGATCGATGCGGAACTCGCACCGTTCTTCGGAGACGTCGCCGCCCGCATCGAGGCCGCAACCTTGATCGTTGCTCGGGCCGGCGCCTCCACCGTGGCCGAGCTTGCCGCGATCGGCCGCCCGGCGATCCTGGTGCCGCTGCCGGGCGCGATCGACGACCACCAGACCGCCAACGCCCGCGCGCTCGCCGCTGCAGGCGGCGCCCTGGTGATCCCCCAGCCGGATTTCACACCCACCCGTCTCGCAGCCGAGCTGCAATCCTTTCTCACCGCGCCGTCCCGCCTGGCCGAAGCGGCCCACGCCGCCGCCAGCCTCGGCGTGCCGGATGCAGCCGCCCGCCTGGCCGATCTCGTTGAACAGACCATCGCAGGAGCCCCGGCATGAGAGCGCTCCCCCTCTCCATCGGCACCGTGCATTTCGTGGGCATCGGCGGTATCGGCATGTCCGGCATTGCCGAGGTGCTGCACATGCTGGGCTACAGCGTGCAGGGCAGCGACATCGCCGACAGCGCCAACGTGAAGCGCCTGCGCGAGGCCGGAATCAACGTGGCAATCGGCCATGACGCGGCCAATCTCGGCGCCGCCCGCGTCGTGGTCGTGTCCACCGCCGTGAAGGCGGACAACCCCGAAGTGCGCGCCGCGCGCACCTCGCTGATCCCAGTGGTGCGCCGGGCCGAAATGCTGGCCGAATTGATGCGGCTGCGCTGGTCCATCGCCATCGGCGGCACCCACGGCAAGACCACCACCACAAGCCTGGTCGCAGCCGTTCTGGAGACCGCCCATCTCGACCCCACCGTCATCAACGGCGGCATCATCAACGCCTACGGCTCCAACACCCGCATGGGCGCCGGCGAATGGATGGTGGTGGAGGCCGATGAGAGCGATGGCAGCTTCCTGCGCCTGCCGGCCACGATTGCCGTTGTTACCAACATCGACCCCGAGCATCTCGATCATTGGGGCACGGCCGAGGCGATGATCGCGGGCTACGACCAGTTCGTGCAGAACATCCCGTTCTACGGCTTTGCCGTGCTGTGCGTGGACCATCCCACGGTGCAGCAGATGATCCCCCGCCTGTCGGACCGGCGGCTGATCACCTACGGCTTCAGCCCGCAGGCCGATGTGCGCGCCGATCGTCTCGTGATGGACAAGAAGGGTGCCACATTCGAGGTCGAGGTGACGGATCGCGCGAAGCGCCGCAGCCGGCGCATGGGCCCGTTCCGCCTGCCGATGCTGGGCATGCACAACGTCTCCAACGCGCTCGCCGCCATCGCCATCGGCATCGAGATGGAAATTGACGACGCCACCCTGCGCTCCGCCTTCGCCCGCTTCACCGGCGTGAAGCGCCGCTTCACCGAGACGGGTGTGGCCGGCGGCATCACCGTGATCGACGATTACGGCCATCACCCGGTGGAGATCCTTGCCGTGCTGAAGGCCGCGCGCCAGGCCGGTGCGCGCGATGTGATCGCGGTGATCCAGCCGCATCGCTACTCGCGGCTCGAATCACTGTTCGAGGAGTTCTGCACCTGCATGAACGACGCCGGCACCGTGATCGTGGCGGATGTGTATTCGGCCGGCGAGGCGCCCATCCCCGGCATCAATCGAGACGCGCTGATCGAGGGGCTGCGCGCCCGCGGCCATCGCAGCGTGGTGCCGTTGTCCGGCCCGTCGCATCTGGCCGAGATGGTGCACGCCATCGCGCGCTCGGGCGACTTCGTGATCTGCCTTGGCGCCGGCACCATCACGCATTGGGCCGCCGCCCTGCCCGCGCAGCTTCAGGCCTTGCAGGGGGCCAAACGATGATGGCGATGCTGCCCCAGTTGCGCGGCCGGATCACCGAGCAGGTGCTGCTGGCCGCCACAACCTGGTTTCGCGTGGGCGGCCCGGCGGAACTGCTGGTGCGGCCCGCGGACACGGAGGATCTCTCAGCCTTCCTGCGCGATCTGCCGCATGAGATTCCGGTCACGGCGATCGGCGCCGCCTCCAACCTGATTGTGCGCGATGGCGGAATCGAGGGCGTGGTGGTCCGCCTCGCGCGTGGCTTTGGCGCCATTGAGGTCGAGGAGGACGGAATTGTGGCCGGCGCCGCGGCGCTGGATGTGACGGTGGCCGAGACCGCGGCGCAGGCCGGGCTGACCGGGCTTGAGTTCCTCTCCGGCATCCCCGGCACCATCGGCGGTGCTGTGGCGATGAACGCCGGCGCCTATGGCGGGGACATGTCTTGCTGTCTGGACTGGGCGGAGATCGTGCTGCGCACCGGTGCCGTGGTGCGGCTCGATGCCGGACAGCTGGCACTGACCTACCGCCACGCCACGATGCCGCCAGGTGCTGTCGTGGTGCGCGCCAGGCTGCGCGCCTTTCCCGGCGAAACCGCCGCCATCGCCCAGCGCATGGCCGAGATCAGGGCTACGCGCGAGGCGAGCCAGCCGGTCCGCGCCCGCACCGGCGGATCGACGTTCCGCAACCCCGAAGGCCAGAAGGCCTGGGAGCTGATCGACGCTGCCGGCTGCCGCGGGCTTGCGCACGGCGGAGCCCGGGTCTCGGAACTGCATTGCAACTTCCTGCTCAACACCGGCACCGCCACGGCAGCCGATCTTGAAGGGTTGGGCGAGGAGGTGCGCGCCCGTGTGCGCACCGCCACCGGCGTGGAGCTGCACTGGGAGATCAGGCGGATTGGCGTTCGCAAGGGAGCCGCCGCATGACCCGGGTGGCAGTGCTTTATGGCGGCATCTCGGCCGAGCGCGACGTCAGCCTGTCCTCCGGTCGGCAGGTGATCGCGGCCTTGCAGACCGCCGGCTTCGGCGTGACGCCGATCGAGGTCGGCCCCGATCTGCGCACCACCATCGCAGCCCTGCATCCGCGGCCGGATGTGGTCTTCAACGCGCTGCACGGCCGCTTCGGCGAGGACGGCGCGATCCAGGGCGTGCTGGACTGGCTGGACATCCCCTACACCCATTCCGGCGTGCGCGCCTCCGCACTGGCCATGGACAAGGCCGCCGCGCGCGCGATCTTCACCGCGGCCGGCCTGCCGGTGGCACCAGGCGGCGTGGTCGAGGTTGCGAGCCTGATCGACGCCGATCCGCTGCCTCTGCCCTATGTGATCAAGCCCTTGAACGAAGGCTCCTCGGTCGGCGTCGAGATCATCCGCGCAGGCGACAACCGCAGGGCCGCCGTGGCCTCCGGCTGGCGCTTCGGCGCCCAGGCGATCGTGGAAGAGTTCATCCCCGGCCGTGAACTGACGGTGGCCGTGCTGCATGACCGCGCGCGGGCCGTCACCGACATCATCGCGACGCAGGCGTTCTACGATTACGAATCGAAATACGCCGATGGCGGCAGCCGCCATGTGGTGCCGGCCGCGATCCATCCGGACGCCGCGGCCGAGGCGATGCGCGTGGCGCTGGCGGCACATCGCGCGCTTGGCTGCCGCGGCGCGACGCGCGCCGATTTCCGCTACGATGACACGCATGGCGAGCCCGGGCGGCTGGTGCTGCTCGAGGTCAACACCCAGCCCGGCCTCACGCCGACCTCGCTGCTGCCCGAGCAGGCCGCCCTGCTCGGCATGGATTTCCCCGCTTTGTGCCGCTGGATGGTGGAGCACGCCGCATGCCGCGTGTGAGCGATCCCGGAAGGCGGCTTGGCGCGCCTCCGCCGCAGCTCCCGCCGATCGCGCGGCGCGCGCCGGCAGCCTTGCCGGACAGGCCCGGCCGCTGGAAATTGATGGCACGGCGCTGGCGGCGCGGGCTGCGCTCGATGATGCTGGCCGTCCTGCTCGTGATGACGCTCGGTGCCGGGCTGCTGGCCGCCAATCTGCTGACCGGCGGCGCCGGGCTGCGCGACCAGTTCGGCATGGCCACCGCCCGGCTGGGCTTTCGCATCGCCGAGATCCGGATCGACGGCAACGCCAAAACCACGCGCGAGGATATCGTCCACCGGCTCCAGGCCGATCTCGGCACGCCCACCTTGGCGGTATCACTGGACCACGCGCGGACCGCCATCGAGGGCCTGCCCTGGGTGCGCGCGGCGCGGGTGGAGCGGGTGCTGCCGGATATGATCCATGTCACGCTGACCGAGCGCAGCCCGGTGGCGCTGTGGCAGAATCAGGGGCGGTTCGTGCTGATCGACCGGTCAGGCAAGACCGTGACGGATGGCGATTACCACACCTTCGCCACCTCCCTGCCGCTCGTGGTCGGGCCTGGCGCCGAGGAGGCCGCGGTCGCCCTGCTCGACCTGCTGGCGGCAAGGCCCGATCTCCAGAGCCGGATGGTGGCGGCCGTGCGCGTCGGCGGGCGGCGCTGGAACCTGTGCATGAACTCAGGCGCGGATGTGCTGCTGCCCGAGGGAGCGGAGGCCATAGCACTTCAGCGCCTCTCCGAGTTGCAGGCCAGCAAGCAGGTTTTGGAGCGCCCGTTGCGCGAGATCGATCTGCGCCTGCCGGACCAGCTGCGCATCCGCGCGCAGACCGATGGCGGATGCAGCCGCGCACCGGACACGAGGCCGGCCAGCACCGAGCCGACCCAGGCGCCTGCGGCCGCCCCGGTTGCGCCAAGGAAAGCCACATGACGCCCACCACGCAGAAAATCCCGCCGCGCGCCGGCACCGCCCGCGCCGGCAGCCCCCGCCCTGGCGCCCTTCCGGAGCCGCCGGCGCCGCCGCATCGCGCACGCATCGCGGGCAAGCCCGGCATCCGCCCCTCCGGCCCGTTCGGCGTGCTCGACATCGGCACCACCAAGATCGTCTGCATCATCGGCCGCATCGAAGGTGACGGCACGCCGCGGGTGCTGGGGCTCGGCAACCGCCAGGGTCAGGGCATCAACGCCGGCAGCATCACCGACATCGAGAAGGCCGAGCGCGCCATCCGCGCCGCCGTGGGCGAGGCGGAGGAGATGGCGGACACGCGGCTGCGCAGCGTCATCGTCAATCTCTCCTGCGGCCAGCCGGTCAGCCGGCTGTTCAACGTGCAATGGCAGGTGGGCGGGCGGGCCGTGACCGAAAGCGACATCCGCGGCGCGCTGGCCACCGGGCGCAGCCGGGCGGCGCTGGACGGGCGGCAGATCGTCCATGCCCTGCCGCTGGGCTTCGCGGCCGACGAGGTGCCGGGCATCGGCGACCCGCGGGGCTTGTTCTGCGAGATCCTGGGCACAAGGCTGCACGTGATCGACACCGCAACGACGGCAGTGCGCACCTTGGCCGCCTGCCTGCAACGTTGCGATCTGGGGCTTGCCGAGCTGGTGGCAAGCCCCTTCGCCGCCGGCCTGTCCACCCTGGTGGAGGACGAGAAGCAGATCGGCGCCACGGTGCTGGACATGGGCGGCGGCGGCACCGGGATGGCGGTTTTCGCGGACGGCGAGCTGCTGCATACCACCCAGATCCCGATGGGCGGCGTGCATGTCACAGCCGAGATCGCGCGTCTGCTCAGCACATCGTTCGAGCATGCCGAGCGGCTCAAGACATTCTACGGCAGCGCGCAGTCGAGCCCTGACGACCTGCGCGAGACGGTGCCGGTGAAGCCGGTGGGCGAGGCCGAGCATCACATCGCCACCATCCCGCGCGCCGCCGTGGTGGGCATCATCATCCCGTGCATGGAACGGCTGTTCGGCATGGTGCGCGACCGGCTCGATTCGTTCGGGCCCGATATCGGCACCCGGGTGGTGCTGACCGGCGGCGCCAGCCAGATGACCGGCGTGCGCGAGATGGCCGCGGCCTTCCTCGACCGCCCGGTGCGCCTTGGTGTTCCCGCCAGCGTCCGAGACCTGCCGGTGCGCGGCGCGGGGCCGGACTTCGCCACCGCCGTCGGCCTGCTCGCCTGGGCGGCAGGAGTGGGCCAGCCAAACGTCGTGCTCGATCCCGAAAGCGAGCCGGCCTCTGGGCTGCTTCGCCGAATTGTCAAATTTCTGCGTGAACGGACGTGACCCGCCACCCGAATCGACTTTGCTCTGTACAACGTAATTCCTTGGGGGAGACCAGCCCGTGACACTCAACCTGACGATCACACCGCAAATGCATACCGATTTCACACCGCGCATCACCGTTATCGGTGTGGGCGGCGGCGGCACCAACGCCGTCAACACCATGATCGCCCAGAATCTGCAGGGCGTTGAATTCGTGGTCGCCAACACCGACGCGCAGTCGCTGATGAACTCGCGCGCCGACCGCCGCATCCAGCTCGGGCCCTATCTGACCCAGGGCCTGGGCGCCGGTGCGAAGCCCGAGATCGGCCGCGCCGCCGCCGAAGAGGCGACCGACGAAGTTTACCGTCATCTCGACGGCACCCATATGGTGTTCATCACCGCAGGCATGGGCGGCGGCACCGGCACAGGCGCTGCCCCGGTGATCGCGCGCATGGCCAAGGAGCGCAACATCCTCACGGTCGGCGTGGTGACGAAGCCGTTCACCTTCGAGGGCGTGCGCCGCACCCGTGCGGCCGAGCAGGGGATCGAAGACCTTCAGCAATATGTCGACACGCTGATCGTCATTCCCAACCAGAACCTCTTCCGTCTCGCCAACGACCGCACCTCGTTCCGCGAGGCGTTCAAGATGGCAGACAACGTGCTCTATATGGGCGTACGCGGCGTGACCGACCTTATGGTCTCGCCTGGCCTGATCAATCTCGACTTCGCTGATATCCGCACCGTGATGGCGGAGATGGGCAAGGCGATGATGGGCACCGGCGAGGCCGACGGCGACGGTCGCGCGATGCGCGCCGCTGAGGGCGCGATCAACAACCCGCTGCTCGAGGACATGAGCATGACAGGCGCCCGCGGCCTTCTGGTGAACATCACCGGCGGCGAGGACCTGACCCTGTTCGAGGTGGACGAGGCAACGAACCGCATCCGCCAGGAGGTCGATCCCGAGGTGAACCTGATCTTCGGCACCGCGATCGACGAGAACATGAATGGGCGCATCCGCGTGTCGGTCGTCGCCACCGGGATCGACAACGAGCAGCACAAGATGCAGGCGCGCATCTATGAGGTGAAGCCGGACCTGTCTTTGGCCAATGCGGTTGGGCAGTCTCATCTGCATCAGCAGGTGCCGCAGGAATTGCAGCCAGCGATGCGCAGCGGCCCGCAAGGCCGCCAGGCGCCACAGCCGCCGGCTCAGGCGCGCGTCGCACCGCCGGCGCCTGCGCCGCGCAGCATGCCGCAACAGCCGCTGCAGC
>CAIQQQ010000363.1 GCA_903873995.1 uncultured Rhodospirillales bacterium | reverse complement strand
GTCGAAACGTGCTCTAGTTGATTTTGCGCTCTATTTTCTACCTGTTGTTGTGAGGCCCTTCCCTCGAGGTCACCAAACGACGTTACCAGAAGCAAAGGCACTCTAGCCGTTAAGGTCTATCGTGGCCGCAAAGGGGGGGGCTAACTTGCTCAAGTACCTTTTCGAGCCTCAAACGACATTAAACCGAGAATGACTGGATGCCATTGGCTGCTGTCGGGCCATTCAGGTTTTTTAGATTCGTTTTACCACTGAGGATTAACCCAAGCGCACATAACGATCATCATAATGTTTGGTCCTTCGCTCCACTCTCCGCATCTTGTGTTTCGGGTTCAGTCTTCATACCGATGACGCCGGAGGGACTGCACGCGGCGGTGTGCTGCTGTGTCGGCATAAAATTGCTCATTTGGCGATCCAGATGGACATTTTAGGCCTTTTCATGTTGGAAAGCTTAGCCATATAACGAAGGCGTGAGGTTCATGCCTGTTTGCCGCCCGGCATCTGGGTTTGAAACAGGGAATACCAAAACAAAATAAAAGTGGTGGGAAACATGAGCGACGATCAACAGAACTCCGGATTTTCTGCTCCCAGGCGTGCCGCCCTTAAGCTCGGCGCGAGTCTGCTTGGTGGCGCGATGCTTCCCTGGGCATCTTCCTCAGCGCAGGCGGCTGACAGCTTCCCCGCGATCGGCACGTATCCTGCTGGCACCGCCGGCAACACTGTGTTCGTTGGCATCACCGTGCCACGCACGGGTACCTATGCCGTTCCGGGTGAGGATCTGTTGAAGGGCTACCAGCTTGCGATCGAGCATCTCAACTCTGGCGATCCCCTGATCAAGATGATTTCGCCGCACACCAGCAAGGGCGTGCTTGGCAAGACGGTCATCGCCGGTATCGCCGACTCGGCCGCCAAGCCGAATGAGGCGGTGCAGAATGGTTCGCGCTTCATCAGCGAGAACAAGGCCTCTGTCATCACCGGCTGCGTCTCCAGCGCCGAGGCGGTCGCGCTCAACAAGCTCGCAGACCGGGAGAAGGTGATCTACCTGCCGGGCATCAGCGGCTCGAACGACACCACGGGTAAGGATTGCGCCCGGTATTCGTTCCGTGAGTGCTACTATGGCCAGACAGCCGCCGCCGCCATCTCGCCGATTATCACCAAGGCGCTCGGTCCGAACAAAAAGGTCGCGTATCTCACGCCAGACTATACTTATGGTCACACCGTCCATCAGTCCATGGAGGAATTTGTCAAGGCGGCGGGCTGGAAAACAGTGACAAATCAGGTTTGCCCGCTCGGCTCGCCGGACTACAGTTCATTCCTGCTCAATATCGCCAACAGTGGTGCTGATATTTTCATCAACATCAACTTCGGCAACGATGCAGTGAACTCGATCAAGCAGGCCAACCAGTTCGGCATCCTGCAGAAATCCACCCTGGTCGTACCATATAACACGCCCTTCCTGGCTCGCGACGTCGGTCCGGATCTCATGGCCGGCGTGTTCGCAGCCACCGATTTCTGGTGGACTCTGGAGGACCGCTTCCCGATCGCGAAGGCGTTCGTGGCAGCGTTCGAGACGAAATATGGCTACAAGCCGGAATGGGGTGCGAACGCCGGCTATATGCAGATTGCCATGTGGGCCGATGCCGTCGAGCGCGCCAAGACGTTCTATCCGCCCGAGATCATCAAGGCTTACGAAGCGGGCGTGCAACTGAACAGCTCTGTGGGTGAGGTCAGCATGCGGCCCGAGGACCACCAGCTGATCCGGCCGGTCATCATTCTTCGCGGCAAGAAGAAAGCCGACATGAAGACCAAGGACGATTATTACGATGTGCTGGAGGTTGTGCCCGGCGCTGGCGTGATGCAGAAACCGGACGCCTTCGGCTGCAAGCTCGGCTCCGTTACCTGATCGCCTTACTCTGACGTTTTCTCTCACAGGTAGCCCAGTCCGTTGATCAATCTGCCCAACTTCATTTCGCAGCTGTTCAACGGTCTGGCGCTCGGGGCTCTCTTGGCCCTGATCAGCTCAGGGCTGACGGTCATCTATGGCACCTTGGGTGTGTTGAACCTCGCCCACGGTGCCATGTTCATGCTGGGTGGCTACGCGGGCTTTGTTGTCTTTGGGGCGACAGGCTCGTTTGGCCTGGCGGTGCTGACCGGGGCCGTGTTCATGCTGGTTATGGGCGTGTTCATCGAGCGCGTGGTCATACGGCATTTTTACAGCCGCCCTGATGAGGACCAGATCCTCGTGACGTTCGGCATCGGCATTGTGATCGTGGAAAGCGTTCGCTTCTTTTTTGGCAGTGACAGCATCCAGATCACACCGCCTTCATGGGCGCTGGGCATCACGTCGTTGGGCTTTATGATCTATCCAACCTATCGCATCGTTGTGCTTGGCATCGCCGCAGTGGCTCTGCTGGCACTTTATGTCGTTCTTTATCGAACCAAGCTCGGCATGATCGTGCGGGCGGGCATCGAGGACTCCGGCATGGTGGACATGCTGGGGATCAACGTGAACCAGGTGTTCATGCTCGTGTTCGGGATTGGTGCGATGGCCGCCGGGTTTGCCGGTGTGATCAACGCGCCTGTTGTGGCGCTGACCCCTGATTCCGGTGAGACCATTCTGGTGGAGACATTTGTGGTGGTGGTGATTGGCGGCGTCGGCTCGTTTCCCGGCGCCGTGCTGGGCGGGCTGATCTCCGGAGAGATCCTGAGCCTCACGTCAATGGTCAATCCGTCTTATTCGCAGGTGATGTTGTTCGCGGTGATGACACTGGTGCTGATGCTCAGACCGCAGGGCCTGTTCGGCCAGCAGGGCCGGGCGTGAGCGAGGTTCGCGGCATGCGCCGGTGGTGGCCCGAGGCCGCCGCCGCCGCGGGGCTTGCCGTAGCCCCTTTTATCCTGCCGACCCTTGGCTTCTCGCCGGACACGGTCAACCGCATCCTGGTCTGGGGTCTGTTTGGCCTCGGGTTTGACATGCTGTTCGGCTACACGGGCCTGCTGTCCTTCGGCCAGTCCGCCTTCTTCGGCACGGGCGGTTTCGCTGCGGCTTATCTGCTGACCCAGGGCATCATCGGCAATGTGATGGTGGCGCTGCTGGTCGGAACCCTCGCCGGTGCCCTGGCCGGTGTGGTGGTCGGCCTCATAGCACTTCGGCGCACCGGCATCTATTTTGCCATGATAACGGTTGCCATAGCCCAGGTGTTTTTCTTTCTGGAAAACTCCCCGCTTTCGGCCATCACGGGTGGCGAGAACGGCATTCCCGGCGTTCCGGCTCCTGTGTTCAACCTTGGCTTTACCGTGATCAAGGTGGGCAGCGGCTGGTCGATGTACTGGTTTCTGGCCGTCTGCTTCTTTGCCGGCCTCATCATCGCGCGGCGGGTGGTCGCTTCGCCGGTCGGCGTGATCATGGTCGCCATCCGCGACAACACGGCGCGCGTTGAGGCGCTGGGCCATTCGGTTTGGCGCTACAAGCTCACCATCTTCGTGCTGGCCAGCGCCTATGCGGGCTTTGCCGGTGGGTTGCTTGGCGTTCTGCAAGGCTACATGCCGCCCGATGCCTTTGCCTTCGACACCTCGGGGCAGCTGGTGATCATGACGGTGATCGGCGGCACCGGCACGCTGTTCGGCCCGCTGTTCGGCGCCACCATCTGGCTTTATCTGCACGACTTCCTGCAGGGGCCCATGGGCCTGGGCAGTGCCTGGCGGCTGGCTTTGGGGCTGGTGTTTGTTTTGCTCGTGTGTTTCCTGCGCCGCGGCGTGTTGGGAGGCATCGCTGGTCTGCTGCACCGCACGGCACCAACTGAAGCACCAGAATCCTCACCGGACATGGTGGCCGAGCCCAGCGATCACATCCATGTTCCCCGCCGTGGCACAGCACAGGTATCAGGCGGGCCGGTGCTGCAGGCACAAAACCTCACGAAACGCTATGGCGGCCTGTTCGCCAACAGCGACATCAATTTCTCGGTCAATGAGGGCGAGATCCGCGGCATCATCGGCCCCAACGGCGCCGGCAAGAGCACGTTCTTCAAGATGCTGACATGCGAAGTGGTGCCGACCTCCGGCAAGATCCTGTTTCATGGACAGGAGATCACCGGGCTCGGCGTGGCGCAGGTCTGCCAGATGGGGCTGACCAAGAGCTATCAGGTCAATCAGTTGTTCGGCAGACTTACGGTGCGCGACAACATTACCATTGCGGTGCTCGCGGAGCGGCGGGGGGCGTTTCGGCCGGACATGCTTCGCCGTGTTGGCAGCGTGGACGGATTGTCTGGCCAGGTGGACAACACGCTCGCGCAGATCAACCTGACCCACCGGTCGGACACATTGGTCAGCATGTTGGCCTACGGTGAAAAGCGGCGCCTCGAAATCGGCCTGGCGCTCGCCTCATCACCCACGTTGTTGCTGCTCGATGAGCCGCTGGCCGGCATGAGCCCGCAGGAGCGGGTGGAGACGCTGAAGTTGCTGCGCAATATTCGCCAGGGTCGCACTTTGGTCATCATCGAGCATGACATGGACGAAATGTTTGAGATCGCCGAGAAGATCACGGTGCTCAGTGAGGGACGGCTCATGGCCGAAGGGACGCCTGAAGAGATTCAGCGCAACTCCTTCGTGCAGGAAGCCTATCTCGGGGGCCTGCATGTATGAGCCTGCTTCAGGTTGAAAACATAAACTCCTATTACGGCGACAGCCACATCCTGTTCGACGTGTCATTGCGGGTGGCAGCCAACGAGGTTGTCGCTTTGCTGGGCCGCAACGGAGCGGGCAAGAGCACGACGCTCAAATCACTGATGGGTGTGATCCGTCCGAAGGCCGGGCGGGTGATGTTTGACGGTATCGATCTGCGCGGTAAGCCAGCGCACGATATTGCGAAAATGGGCATGCAGCTGGTCCCGGAGGAGCGCCGGGTGTTCGGCAGCCTGAATGTGGAAGAGAACATCATCCTGGCCGGATTGACCGCCAAGGGGCGCTGGCCGCTGGAGCGGATCTACACGATGTTTCCGCGCCTGAAGGAACGCCGCCGCAGCCGCGGCACAGATTTGTCAGGTGGTGAACAGCAGAGCTGGCCATTGCGCGCGCGCTGGTGCGCGACCCGAGGCTTATTTTGCTCGATGAGCCTTTCGAAGGGTTGGCACCGGTGATCGTGCAGGACCTGATGGGCGTTTGCCACCGGCTTGCGCAATCCGGACTGACGATCATTGTTGTGGAGCAGAACATTGCCGCCGCTTTGTCGCTTTGCAGCCGGGCCTATATTCTCAATAATGGCCATGTCGTGAGAGAGCAGACGGCTGCGGAATTGAAAAGCCAGCCGGAGATCTTGCATCGATACCTGGGAGTATAAGGGTCATCCAATCGTTCATATTGAGGTCACTCGAAAGTTCCTTTCTAGATTCGGTGAGATGCGGTGCGGTCCAGTCGTGTGTTGGTCCTATATTTTTCTGGGCTGACTCACATACCATCACTGCGAGCTTCCGTCTGACTCGCGTGACGTCAGCAGTCCCGCGGCACGCGGCGCTCGTCCTTCCATCCGGCTGAACACGCGCGAGAACGCGGCCGCACTGGCGTAGCCGACCTGGCTCGCGACACTTTTCACCGGTTCGCCACGGCCGAGCAGGCGGCGGGCGATCGTCATTCGCCAGACCGTCAGGTAATTGAGCGGGGTGCGGCCGATCAGGGTGCGGAAATGCTCGGCAAAGCGGGTGCGGGACATGCCGGCGACGTCGGCGAGGTTCTCCAGGGTCCAGGGCCGCTCGGGCGTGTTGTGCATCGCGGTGAGCGCGCGGGCCAGTCGGGGTTCGGCGAGGCCGGCCAGGACGCCCGCGGGCACCGCGCCGCTGCTCACCACGTGGCGGACGATGAGGATCAGAAGGTAGTCGAACAAGCGGTCCAGCGCCGCCTGCCGGCCGCCGCTCTCGGAAAACGCCTCGCCCACCAGCAGGTTACACACCGGGGCCAGGGCCGGGTGCTCTGACAGCCGGAGCACCACCATCTCCGGCAGGCCCTCGCCGATCGGGTTGCCCTCGTCACTGCCAAGCTCGACGGAGGCGCAGACGAGATCGGCGCCGCGCTCGGCGTCCAGCACGAAGCGGTGCACGCGCTTGCGGGGGAAGAACAGCAAGGTGGGCTCGGACAGCACCAGATCGGGCTCACCGTCGCGCGCCACGGTCAGCACGCCGGCTTTGAGCAGGTGTAGGTAGCCGCCCTCGGCGAACTGGATGCCCTGGCAGAGCGTGCCGGAGAAGAAGCTCCGCGCGGAGGGCGTGACATGGGCGAAGAGGCTGGCGAAGGGATCCATCGGGACGACCTGCAAAATTTATGGCACCAATTGTCTCTGTCAGTCCGTCATAAACCTGTTGTGCCCGCAAGCACGACAAACAGAAGGATCTCTCCGATGACCCGTATCGCTCCCGTCGACGCTGCCAAGGCCGATGCCGCCGTGCAGGCCACGCTGTCCACCGTCCAGGCCAGGATCGGCATGGTGCCGAACCTGTTTGCCACCTTCGCCCAGTCGCCTGCCGTTCTCACCGGCTATCTTGGCCTGTCCGACGCGCTCGGCCATGGCTTGCTGTCGGCCGGGCAGCGCGAGATCGTCGCCTTGGCGGTGGCACAGGTGAATGAGTGCCATTACTGCCTCTCGGCGCACACGCTGATGGGCAAGGGCGCCGGCCTGTCCCCGTCTGCCATCCACAAGGCCCGCGAAGGGGTGGCGGACACCGAGATCGACAATGCCGTTGCCGTCTTCGCCCGCCGCGTGGTCGAGACCCGTGGCAAGGTGTCGGATGCCGATCTTGCCACGGCCCGCAAGGCCGGCCTTGATGACGCGCATCTCATCGAGGTGATCGCCAACGTCGCGATCAACATCTTGACCAACTACACCAACAACGTGGCTGACACCGACGTGGACTTCCCCAAGGTCGATGTCGCGCTGACCAAGGCGGCCTGAGCCAAGTCATGTCCCGGCCCGATCGGGCCGGGGCACGTCTCGCATGGTTTCGTTGAACGTGCTTTCTGGCTCTGGTATTCACCGAAGGGTCCCGTTAGCACAATGGGGACGTCTGCAGAGGGTGGCGGTCCAATGGCAGCATCGGCAACCCGTGTGGGGCTGGGCATCGGTCCGGGCCCAAATTTCGCGTCCATTGCAACGGCTGTGGGCGCGGTGGCGGTCGGTGCGGCCTTGTTCGAGGCGGCGCTGATCCCTGGGATCGTGATCGGGGCGGCGGCCTTGCTGGCGCCGGACATGACGTCAAAGGCGCTGCCGAAGCTCGGGCGCGGGGTGCTGTCGCTGTTCCGGCGGCCGGTGGTGGCCAGCAAGCCGGCCTCGGCTGCGCGGCAGGCGGCCGAGGCGCCGCTCCCTCCGGCAGCACTGCTGCCGCGCCTGCAGGTCGGGCAGGCGCTCGCCAAGACCATCTCGTTTCGCATCATCATCGCGACCTTGGATTTCGGCTGGAACTATATCGTTCTGGGCGAGCTTGTGACGGCAGCCGGGCTGTCGGCGCTGAACCTGGTGGTCGGGCCGTTCTTCTATTTCCTGCACGAGGCGATCTGGAATTATTACAGCGCCCGCGACGGCCAGGCTGTCCAGGAGGGGGCGGCCACCATCGTGATCGTGCCGTCCGATGACGCGGCACCGGTGGTGCAGGTTGGGAAGCTGAGGGTCTCGCGCGCACTGGCCAAGACGGTTGTCTATGAGACGATGGGGGCGACCGCGGAGTTCACAGTGAACCTGCTGGTGGTGGGCGATGTGGTGACGGCGGCGATCATCACGGCACCGCTCGTGGTCTTCGGACCGTTCATCTATTACGGGCACGAGAAGGCGTGGGACTGGTTTGCGGCGCGGGCTAAACAGACGGAGCCGCCTCTGGCCTAGAGCAAGTTTCGACCGATTGAAGCCAATCGGTCGAAAGTCGTGCTCTAGAAAACATAGACTCTAGAGCAGCTTATGTCCGCTCGAATGAGCCGCAAGCGGCTCAG
>CAIQQQ010000362.1 GCA_903873995.1 uncultured Rhodospirillales bacterium | reverse complement strand
GAGGGTTTGCGGAGGCCGATTTGATCGTGCCGGGGTTGCGCCGGAAGAAGAATTCATGTGTCGGCATGTCCTGGGCGTTGCGGGCCTGAACGCGAACACCGACCGTGCGCAGGGCCTGGGCCAATTCGAGCATTACCCACGCCTCATAGGCCTTGCCCTGCCCGCTGCCGATGCTGGGCGCAGCCAAGGCTAGGGCGTTCGCCGCGTCCTCGATTTCCTTCTGGAAGGTCGCCTTGGTCTTCGGCTTGGGTTTGACCTTGGCCGGCCGCTTAAGCGTCGGCGCCCTCATTCGCCCCGCCTCCACCGACGGCGCACGCTCGAGAGCGCGTCGGCATAGACCTGGGCGAAGGCCAAGATGGCCTCCTCCCGTTTCGGCGAGGTCAGGACGTCCATCCCGCCCTCTGCAAAGTCGCGGTAGTCATCGGGATCGGCGGCCAGCACGGTGACGCGCTTCAGGTCGAACCCCTCGGCGATCTCGCGGATACGCGCTGTGAAGTGGCGCTCGGCCTTGATTCGAAAAAACACGGCCTGCTCGATCAGATCGACCTGGCGCAGAACCGCCTCGCGCTCGCGCGGATCGATGCGCCGGCCAATCGTGCCCTCGAATGGTCCGGTCTCGGGCTCTGCGGCGATCAGGGTGATCGCATCGGCGGCGAGCGGCGCCAAGGGCGTTGGAACGAGACCGTCCAAGAGGAAGGCAACATCGGGGTGGATCGTCGCCATCATCGCTCCATCGACCAAATCGGGGTGCAGCTTGACCGCAGGAACCCGCCGGATGCAACCGGCAGCCGCCCTTCTCAGGACTGGACGCCCCTTCCATCAGCGCCCGCCTCTGGCCCTCACAGCGCGTGGACGGCCACGCAATGCGTGGTATCATTCGCTGTGCGTGGAGGCTTCCTTGGCAGATCTGACGTCCCCTAGCCCCGATGACATTCGCCGGTTCCGAGAGGAAGCGGAGTTGACCCGCGCCGACCTCGCCGGCGCATTGGGCGCGGGCGTTCGCACGGTCGAGGATTGGGAAGCGGGAAGACGCCAGCCGCCAGCCTTGTTGCGGCTCGCCCTCGCCGCTGTGGCGCGGAATGTCCCCCCTTGGACGCCCTTGCCGCGGCTCGGTCCTGAGGCGACGGAAGCCGAAGTCGAAGTTGTCGTGGAACGCTTGCTCAGCCAACGGGGTGACGACCACGCGGTCAATCTGGCCGACCGATTGCGCGACACCCTCAAGACCGGCGCGACACTGGCGGAGACGCTGTTGTGCGCGCGGTTGATAGATATGACCGACGGCTACAATCCGATTGATGTCTTAGACGACTGGGACCGGCGCCCGACCAAGGGATGGCGGACCTCGATGGCCTTTCGGCCGGAGGGCTTTGAGCTTCGTCCCACGGTGGTGGTCGAGGCGCGATACGACACCTTCATCCGGCCCTTGGTCATCTTCGTCGACCGGCATCGCCCGGGCGAACGCCTGCCGGCCAAGGTGAGGATCGAGACAGCTCTGATCGCGCGGGGCTTTCGGGTGTTGTCGTTCAGCGAGATCGATGTCCTGGTCAACGGCAGCACCTGCGCCGAGACGATCGACCTCGTCGTCGGCGAACTGGTGGACGAGGTGTTGTTCGAGGCTGGCCAGGTGCAGTCGACCTGGAAGCGCCCCGACCGCCGCCAGGAGCTACCGGATGCCTGAGATCACCGGTGCGGGCGCGGCCACGGTCCGGGCCAGGTGTTGGCCAATGATCTTCAGGCGGGCCGCAGAGGCGGCCGCGCAAGATCTGCGGCTCGGCGCCGTTCCGCTCGCCGTCAGCATTCTCGGCCAGGCGGTCCTCGGTTTTGCCCTGTTCATGGCCGTCGGCATGACGTCGACCAATATCCCGACCCGAATCGGCTCCGCCCTGGTGCCGTTCCTGCTGTTCCCCATGTTCTTCCTGTACCGGATGACCACGGCACCGGCTGAATTGGACCTTGAACGGCAGGCCGCTATCGCGGCGCTCGAGGCGGAGAAGGAGAAGCGCTATTGGCAAGCCCTCGGCGGAGGCAATGCCCGGCGACATGCGCTGCTGAGCCAACTGCGCGAACTCTTCAAGCTGGACAACGACGGACTCTCGCCGGAGCTGATGTCCAACCTGGCGTGGCCGCCCATGGAGTGGCTGAACGCAAAACTGGAGCAGCGCGGGCTCTTGTGGCGGATCGAGCGCATCGAGCAGGAGTAAGGTCTTCACCACCGAACTCAACTAGGTGGCGCGCCCCACAAGCAAGGCCCGCCACAGGTCCAAGGACTGGGCGATCGGCGTTTGGTCGACGGCGCCATCGAACACACTGCGAAGTGTGACGGCGGTCTCGGGCGCAATCGCCATGAGGGCGACGCAGAACTGGCAGAAGCGCTCCATCCCACGCCCAGGCGCGTAGCTTCGCGATGCCGTCGCCGCGGCTTCGAGCAGGGCTGAAAACCACGGATCACTCGATCGTCCCGCCGCGGCATCCTCACGCGTCTGCCAGTCGGCGTAGGCGAGCATCTTTTCCAAGAGCCCGGAACAAGCCTCCTCACCGGCAAGGCGCGAGGCCACCTCGGCCACCGCGCGCAAGACCAGGATGCCTTGGGCGCCAACAAACTGGCCGATGTCGAGCTTGGCCAGCACCTCGCGCAGCTGGACTGTAGCCTTTGCCGGTAAGCTGGGCGTGCCCCAGACGACCAGGTAGAGCCAGGAGTGCAGTTCGGTCGGGTCGTTCGCCAAGGCCTCCACGGAGCTGACGACAAAGGCGTCGCCCTGGAGGGTCGACCCGAAGGGCCCGTAGTCTGCTGGCGCGCGCGAAAGCCAAGTGGGATAGGGATTTTCGACGTCCTGCATCGCACGCATCGGCCGGCTGACCGTCTGCCCGTCCGGCAGCGTGGCGCCGAAGTACCCCGCGAAAAGCTCCAACCGCGCTTCGGTCGGCTCCAGGTCTGAGAAACGGTCCCCGAGCCCGAACTCCAGACCCGCTATCAACAACGGCTCCGCGTGAATGGCGGCCGGATCGAAGACGCTGTCGTCGAGCCCGTGAACAAGAGTGAGGATTTCCGTGATGCGGCGCTGAGGCGTTCGCTGGCTCAACACCTGCGCCGTAGCCGGCAGGTCGAGCGCTAGGCTGCATAGGATATCGGTGACGCAATCGGCGTAGGTCCAGACGACGGCCACCTTGGCCATCGGCGCTAGCTCGGCCCAGCCCGGCTGTTCGCCGAAGCGCCGCTCTGCCCACTGAAGAAGGACAACAAAGATCGCGGCTGGGCCGCGATAGTCGCCGAGAAGCGCGTCAATCGCCGCGCCGAGGTCTTGGTCGCTGGCGCCGCGCACGTGCGCCTCGATGTATAGGCGATGGAAGCTGAACATGGGCGTGCGGGCAAAGCCCCCTGGGAATTACGCAAGCTCCGGCGCGGCTGCAGCCGCCGCGTTGACGTCCTCGGGTAAGCGGACAGGCAAGCCTGCCAACCGATCAAACGCGATCCATCCACTGAGGTCTTCGGTCAAGGTGCGCGCGGCGCTGGCCACCGGGTCCTCGTCCGCCCCGCTCGGCCACCTCAGGTGGTCCAACCACGCGGAGGCGGGCGGCGGTTCGAAGAAGGTCAGCGATACGTTCTCGTTGCGGCTGAGTTCCTCGGTCAGGCGCCGCCCAAAGATTATCACCGATGCCGCCCGAAGCTCCTCGGCGATCTTCATGCGCTCGGCGGGCGTCGCTGCTTTGGCCAGCTGCGCCCGGATCGCCGGTCGCTTCAACCGCGGGATGTCGACCTCATCAAACAATGCCTCCATCGCCGCGTCTTGGCTCTGGGGATCCGCGGCAAGGAGGCCGAGCGCGGGGTCGACGAGTCTCGAGCGCACCGCGCCCGTCAGGTGGACGGCTTCGGCTGAATCCCGCGACATCCGGATCCGCTTGCCAGAGGTGTCACGGAGGCTCGCGCTTCCATAGCGCAGCGCGGTCCGCACGGCTTTCCAGAAGCGATTGACCTCGATCGCCACGCCCTGGACCTGGATCGCGAGCGGAACCTTGAGTTGGATGGTGCGGCGAACCGCTAGGTCGCCGGCGACCCTATTGCGCAGCGCGTCGGGCAGCAAGGCCACCGCGACGTGAAGAAGCCGCTGCATTCCGGCGGCGTACTGGGGGTCGCGCGGTTCACCTCCGACAGGACGGGCCGAGGACTGGATCAGCATGGCCGTCATCCGTGCGGTCTCGTCCGCCAGGGCGGTGTCGTGCTTCAGCCTCGCGGCAACGGTGTCTTCCAGCCAATCCACGAACGCCCGCCGCACTTCGCTGGGGGACCCTGGACCCTGCGGGATGATGTGGATGGCGCTTGCGGCCAAGCCGCCCATGTTGAGCGCGGGAAACAGCTTCGGGTCGAACGGGGCGCCATCTTTGAAGCGCAGGTGCTCGGCGCGAAGCGCGGACCACAGCCAATCTGACCGCGACCGGGCGATCTCGGTGGCGACCCCATCGGACCAAACCGCGACGATGGCGCTCTCCGCAAGCCGACGCAAACCCAGGATGAAGGGGAATTCCATCGGTCGGCCGGCCAAGGGCCCCGGTCGCTCGAGCAGCTTGAGCCCGTCTTCGTGCAGGAGCGCTAGCGCAACGTTTCGGCGGATCGCCGCAAGCCCCGGCGTCTCGACCACCTCGCCGTCAACGACGGCGGCGGCCCTGAGATGATGCATCACCTCGTCCACGGTGACGGGGAGGAACAGGGCGCCGCCATCGCGGAGCTTGTGCAGCGCGGCGTAGTAGTCCGGATTGGCCAGCAAGCCGTCTTGCCGAAGGCGTTCCAAGACGTCGAAGGCGCCGACCACGATGGCTTTGCCGGCGTTGGGGTAGCCGCTCAGGTGGCGGTCATCGACCCAGAGGATCTCACTCGGGACGTCGGCGCCCCCTATGGCGTCGAGCAAGGTCTGTACGATGGGGTCGTCGATGGTTGAGGAGCCTGGGGTCTCCGACTCCTGGCCGGCGACGGATGGCAGGACGCCGTAACGTCCAGACTCGATCCCGTCGCGTACGAGACGGCGAACGCGCGCCATCCACTCGGCGAGGGCTTCGCCGCGGTCGGCGCCCTCGATCTCGGCGCGGAGGTGTTGGGCCGTGACGATCTCGATCCAGACGTCGAAGATGCTCAGGACGGTGTCCAACAGACCGGCTTCGGCGACCTGGTTCAGCACGCCGAGCTGGCAGACGAGCGACGCGCCCGCCGGGAGGTCGGGAGCGCCCTCGATCGCCGCTCCCAATATCGCCGGGGCCCGTTCGAGCAGCGCCGGGTCGACGCCGCCGATGTGGCGCAGCGACAGCGGGATCGCCCCCAACCCGACGCCCTCCTCCTCGGCTGCCGGATCGTGGACGATCTTGATGGCGTCGACCGGACCGCCGCCGACTTTGATGCGGCCTGCCGCCAGGGCCGCGCCGACGGCGCGCGCAGCGGCGACGCGCTCGGGCTGATGCGGGCGGGAACGCTCTTCCAGCTCCATCAAGGCGGTCGGCATGGCCGGACTGACGCGGATCGGAAGCTCGAGCGCGTCGGCGATGGCCAAAACGCCCAGTTGTTCGGCCATCAGGAGCCCGGTGATGTCGAAGCTGAGCCGCCAAGACCTGAACGGCAGCGGCACCTCAAAATGGTCGCCTCGGCCGCCGTGGCGGATCAAGATCGGACGCCGCCGGGACCGCGGCGGCTGGGCCAGGCAGTAGGCGTCAGCGAGATTGCCGCGGAGCGAGGAAAAGACCAGGTGGATCGGCAGTTCGCCACGCCTCCACGCGCCTTCGATCTCGCTCGCCACCTCCATGCGCTGGCGCATCATGGCCACGACGTCGTCGATCGTCGGCGTCTGGACGAGGTCTGGGCGCTCCTGCGCCAGGCGTTGGAACGACGCGACCAGCTCCGGCCGCTCCCTTGAGAGGTTGAGGCGGAAGGCGAGATCCATGGCGTTGAGGATCAGCTCGTCGCTGAGGTCGGCAGCCGTCGCGGCGCGCCACAGTGCGCGGGCAAGATCTGGGTCTTCCCCGACAAACCGACCGGACCAACGCAGCGCGTCCGGCGCTGGCATAGCGCCCTCGTTGAGGGCGGCTCTGAGGGCGGGGGCGGCGCCGGCGAGATCGCCGATTGCGAACTTGACCTCGGCCTGAAGGATTTGATCGGACGTGGATCCGGATTCCCCGGCCAAGGCGGCAGCGCGACGCAAGGCTTCCGGTAGGTCACCGGCCTGAACCAGGGCGCGCGCCTCGAGGCGGCGGAGGTCAAATGGCAGCCGCCCGCCTGGGAAGGCCTGGGTGTTCTGGTCGAGCAAATCGACCGCGCGTTGGGCCGCGCCCGTGTTGTAGGCCACGAACGCCGCCACCCGGACGGCGTCGGCGGTCGCAAAACTGGCGATCAGCGAGATGTGCGGCTGCAGGGCAGTCCAGCGCCCATTACCCGCCAATTCATCGGTGACGGCCAGAATGATCGGCGGCACAGGGTCTTGGTTGGCGAGCCGGGTTAGCTCGGCTTCGACGGCCGACCAATCGCCGGTCCGGTGCGCAGCGTCCAGCGCCGCCACCGTCGGTTCCGATGCCTCTTCGCCCCCGCGCCGCCCCTCGATCCGCTCCGCGACGGCCAACATCTCCGCCGCGAACTCCGCGGAGACCCGATCGACCGGCAATTGCCTGAGCCAAGCCTCTGCCTCCGCAGGCTCAGACTCTTGAGCGAGCCATTCGAACGCGCGCAGCACGTTCAGATCCGCCGCTCCGCGTTCGATCTCGGCCCTCACCGCCGCGAGGCTGCGACCGCGATCGATCTCCAGCCCGCGCGCGAGCGCCCAACCGATCGCCAACGGGGAAGCCGGTTCGGCCTCCAAAATTCTGTTGGCGAGCGCCGTGGCCTCAGCCGTTCGCCCAACCGAGTTGCAGAGACAGGCGAGCGCCCAGATCCGATCCAACGCCCCGGGCTCGCCGCCGTGCGCTTCGCCCAGTTGGCGGAAGGCTTCATAGGCAGATCGAAGATGACCTTGGCTTTCATCGTCCTTGCGCACCAGGTTGCGCGGGACGGGTTGGGGAAAGGACATCGTCTCGGCTGGCGCCGATCGCGAGAGCGCTACCCCATAGCGCGCCATGGCGCCGGTGCGGCGGACCACCGCGCGCTGCGGCGCCTGCGCTTCGGCCGCCGAGGCGGAAGCCAAGGCTCCGGCCGCGTCGCCCCGCATCAGCTGAAGATAGGCGCGAAGACGAAGGCTCTCGGGATCGTCCGACGGCATGGACGCCAGGTCAGCTTCGGCCTGGTCAAGCTCGCCCGCGTTGAGCAGCAAGCCGATGCGGAGCGTGCGGCCGTGATCGCTCGTGGGTACGCCCAGCACCTGCAGCGCTTCCGGCGCCCCTTCGCGGTTCATGGTGATGAGGGCGCGAAGCCTTGGCTCTTCCTGAAGCTGGATGGCGTCGGCTTCACCGCTCAGCGCTTCGGCCCGGTCGAGGTCGCCGCGGTTGATCAGAAGCGAGGCTTCGAGTCTCAAGATGCGCGCCTGTGCGCGCGCCGACAGGCCGGGCCATGAGGGCGCCGTTCGAATACCGTTGATGAGCGCTTCGATTTCGGCGACGCCGCCATTCTCGAGCGCCAGGGCGGCGGCGTCGATCTGCTGTTCCACAGCGCCTGACACGGCCTGTTTGAGCGCGTCGAGTTGCGCTTGCAGATCGTCCACCGACGCGGTCGCCACCCGGGCTGGCGGCTGCATGACGGCGCCGACCCGCCCGCAGAGTCTGGGTTCCCATTCCGCGCCGAGATGCTGGCTGACGATGCCCGGCTGGTCGCGTAGCAGCTCCTGCAGTTGCCGCGGCGCCCAGACGTCGTATTCGAGGCCGACGGCCTTGAACCGCGCCCGTTCAGCATCGATGTCGGCGAGCCGCTGGGTGGAGTGCATCGGCGCCGCGACCGCGAGGATAAACTTGCGAACCTTGCGAGGGCGCCAGTGGCTATCCAGGTGGCTCAGGAAATCGTCCGACCAGGTCTGAAGCTCACCTTTAGAGACCCGCCGGTAGCACTTGCAGGAGGCGACGATCAGGCCATTCGCCGTCTCGCCGAAGGCGTCAACGCCGAACTGCTTTTGGCGCGGCGTCCCGTAGAGATCGGCGCGCGTAACGCCGGATTCCTTGTCTAGCAAGGCGCAGGTCAGCGCCTCGAAGTCCGCCGACGACATCTGATGGAAGTCGGGCGGATGGGTTCGGTCGACGCTGGGGGTCACCGTCGATGCGCTCACGCGGAGCCCGGGTCCGAAAGCGCTGCAATCGACGGCAAACAGCACGCGCCGGCTGGGCTACAGCCAACAAGATTGCTTCCCATCTCGCGCCCGTGGATCATGCCGGAAGACTATATGATTTGCTGCACCGGCAAAACTTGCCATCACTCCCGGGGTAACGGCTGGACGGCGACGGCGGCCTCTAAAGCGACGGTCGGTGTCAGGGCTTCACGCGCTCAGCGTCGCTACTCCACGCCTTCATGGTTCCGCTCCAGGTGATGGGTCGCCGGAGCAAAGGTGGATCAGGCGCGCCAACAAGCCGACCTTCCCAATGTCCGCCTCGAGCCCACAGTCACCCTTCCCGCTTCCGATGCGGCCAAATGAAAACGACGTCGGAGATCTCGTATCCGCCCAAGCCGTTCAACTCCCATTCCGCCAGCGTCCAGACTTCGTCGTATCCGCTGACCTCTGGACGCCGATATCGGACCTCGATCGCTGGGGGGAGGGCCGCGAGGGCGGACACGTTCCACCGGCGTGGTCTGTATGGCTCTGACGTCGGCGTTGGCGGACGGCTCCACCGGCACAAGGCGCGCCATGATGGCCACCGGAACGGGCTGACCTCGGCTGGTTGCCGCTCATCGTCTGGATGGATGAAAGGCGCGTGGATCTCACGCCTCTGCAATCCGTCGTCATCCCAGCCGGCAGGTTGAATGAACCGGGCGAAGCGGTCGCATAGGTCGCATCGTCGAATGAGTTGCTCATCGTCCTCCGGAAGGATTTCCCGGCGTTCGCAATCCCACATGGGGTCGGCCCAAATGGGCGAATGAAAGTATGTAGGCATGGGGTCGCAGCCCGAGCTTGCGAGCGACAAGGTGTCGGTCGTCTCCAGCTGCGGCTTGCAGCACCCGGTCGGCGATCCGGCCTCGAAAGGAACGGGACCTAGAGGGGCGCACCGGTCTCGCCGGCCCGCGGGTGGCATAGGTTGGGGGTCCAACATGCCGATTGTTGCTTCCTAGCCCGACGGCGCCCAATGCGCTACCGGCGGCATGGTGTCAGCCCGACTGAAGGGCCGCGTCACCAAGAATTAGTGAGCTGACGGCCATACTCCCGTGCTATCATCTTATTGATAAACTAAAGATTCTCAGGACTCGAACCGGGCCAGCTTTTGAGTCCGGGGGCCCTTTTTGGGGCCGTAAACTGAAACAGTCGTTGATTAAATGCGATAAAACAATGACTTAAATCATCCTTTTGAGTCCTCTCCTGGCACCATATCGCGGTACGGAGACGTCCGCGGACCCGAAACAAATCCCTTGAAAAGCGATCGGTTGCGGGCGCCGCCCGCCATCGGTCTGGCCCTCGCTCAGGCCCTCGCTCAGGCGGCTGAACTCTCGGCGCCCGGATCATGGGACATGCCCCGCGCCTCGCCCGACGGTTCGGGCGCTTCCGCTTCGCGGACCGCCCGGGTGATGGCTTCGAACAGGCTGGCGGGGTTGATCGGCTTTCCGACCACGGCGTCGGCCCCGGCGGCGAGATATCCCGCCACCCGGTCCGACATGAGG
>CAIQQQ010000361.1 GCA_903873995.1 uncultured Rhodospirillales bacterium | reverse complement strand
TGGTAAAGCGGGCCACTAACCTATTGTTTCTAGTGTCGACTGATTCTGAAATTCGCCCTGCGAATTTTAGAATCACGACACTAGGCTTGCGTGCGGGGACAATGAAAGCTGCTGCGGGCGGATTGCACGGCCCGCGCGATGCCGGGACAGGACGGCAGGCCGGGGCAACGCTCGCAGGGCTCGCCTTCGCGGCCATAGACCTTCCAGGCGTGCTGGAAATAGCCCAGTTCGCCGTCGGGCTGGACGTAGTCGCGCAGGCTCGATCCGCCGGCGGCGATGGCCTCGGTGAGGGTGGCCTTGATTTCGCGCACGAGGGCTGAGATGCGGCGGGGCGGGATGTCGCCTGCCAGGCGCATCGGGCTGAGCTTGGCACGGAACAGGGCCTCGCACACATAGATGTTGCCGAGGCCTGCGACGTTGCGCTGGTCGAGCAGGGCGGCCTTGATCGGGGTGGAGCGGCCGGCGAGCACGGCCGCGAGATGGCGCTTGTCGAATGCGGGCTCGAGCGGCTCGGGGCCGAGGCCTGCGAGCAGGCGGTGGTCGTCCTCGGCATTGGTTGGCACGAGATCGACGGAGCCAAAGCGGCGGGGATCGACGAAGCCGATGCGCCAGCCGTCCTCGGTCTCCAGGGTGACGTGCTCGTGGAGCGGGATGTCGTTGCGGCCAGCGGGCGCGATGACCATGCGGCCGGACATGCCGAGATGGATCAGGACGCTGATGCCGCCGTCAAGGCGCATGAGGATGTATTTCGCGCGGCGGCGGAAGCTCGTGACGCGGGCACCATGAAGGGTACTGGCGAGGCCTGCGGGAAAGGGGAAGCGCATGTCCGGCCGGTGGACGCCAGCATGGGTGATGCGGCGGCCGAGGAGGCGGGCGGACAGGCCGCGCATCACGGTTTCGACTTCGGGGAGTTCCGGCATGAGGCGGGACACTATACATAGAGAGCATGAGCGACAAACCGGCTGCCTCCCCTGCCCCCGAGCCTTCAGCTGAAACCATCGATTTCGGCTACCGATCCGTGCCTCTCGACGAGAAGAAGGGGATGGTGCGCGCGGTGTTCGACAGCGTGGCGCCGAAATACGATCTGATGAACGATTTGATGTCGCTGGGCATCCATCGGGTGTGGAAATCCATCTTTCTGAACGCGCTGGCGCCGACGAAGCGGCGGACGCTGCTCGATCTGGCAGGCGGCACAGGGGATATCACCTTTGGCTGGCTGGGCATGGGCGGTGGGCCTGCGATCCTGTCGGATATCAATCCGTCGATGCTGTCGGTCGGGCGGGACCGGGCGATCGGCAAGGGGCTCGCGTCCGACATCACGGTGTTGACGGCGGATGCCGAGCGGCTGCCGCTGCCGGATCGGTGCGTGGACACGGTGACGATGGCGTTCGGGCTGCGCAACTGCACCGACAAGGATGCGGTGCTGGCGGAAGCCCGGCGGGTGCTGAAGCCGGGCGGGCGGTTTGCGTGCCTGGAGTTTTCGCGGGTGCAGGTGGCGGCGCTGCAGCCTGTCTATGATGCCTGGTCGTTTCAGGTGCTGCCGCGCCTGGGTCGCATGGTGGCGTGGGATGCCGATAGCTATCGGTATCTGGCCGAGAGCATCCGCATGTTTCCGGACCAGGACACACTGGCCGGGATGATGCGCGCGGCGGGTCTGTCGCGGGTGAGCGTGCGCAATCTTTCGGGCGGGATCGCTGCGATCCACACCGGCTGGCGGCTGTGAGCCTCGCCGGCAAGCGCGTTCTGCTGATCGTCTCGGGCGGGATCGCGGCCTACAAGGCGTTGGAGCTGGTGCGGCTGCTGCGGCGCGAGGGGTGCGGGGTGACCTGTGTGATGACGCCGGCGGCGGCAGAGTTCGTGACGCCGCTGTCGCTGCAGGCGCTGTCGGAGAACCGGGTCTATCACGAGCTGTTCTCGCTGACGGATGAGAGCGAGATGGGGCATATCCAGCTGTCACGCGCCGCCGATCTTGTGGTGGTGGCGCCGGCTTCGGCCGATATTCTGGCGCGGATGGCGGGCGGGCATGCCTCTGATCTGGCCACGACGTTGCTGCTGGCGACCGACAAGCGTGTGCTGGTGGCGCCTTCGATGAATGTGAGGATGTGGGAGCACGACGCGACGCGCGCCAACATGGCGACGCTTGCTTCGCGCGGCGTGGCGGTGGTGGGGCCTGACGAGGGGGCGATGGCCTGCAACGAATATGGGTTTGGCCGCCTTGCGGAGCCGCCGATGATCCTGGCTGCGATCCGCGCCTTGCTGGATGGGCCGCAGCCGCTGGCAGGGCGGCATGCGCTGGTGACGTCGGGGCCGACGCACGAGCCGATCGACCCGGTGCGCTACATTGCCAACCGCTCCTCCGGCCGGCAGGGGCATGCGATAGCGGCCGCGCTGGCACGGCTTGGCGCCCGGGTGACGTTGGTCAGCGGACCTGTTGCGATCCCGGATCCTGCCGGTGTGCTGGTGATCCAAGTGGAGACGGGGCGCCAGATGCTCGCTGCGTGCCAGCAGGCGCTGCCGGCAGATATTGCCGTGTTTGCGGCGGCCGTGGCCGACTGGCGGACCGACATGGCGCCGCTGAAGCTTAAGAAGGCGCCTGGCGCACCGCCGCCGGGGCTCAGCCTGGTGGCCAATCCCGATATTCTGGCGACGATCTCGCAAGGCGCCGGCCGGCCGGCCCTGGTCGTGGGGTTCGCGGCCGAGACCAATGACGTGCTGGCCAACGCGCAGGCCAAGCTGGCGCGCAAGGGCTGCGATTGGATCGTGGCCAACGATGTGGGCGAAGGGTCCGATGTGATGGGCGGGACGGAGAATGCGGTGCAGTTGGTGACCGCCGCGGGCGTTGAGACCTGGCCCCGCCTGCCGAAGGACGCTGTGGCGGCCCGGCTTGCCGATCGCATTGCCGATCAGATCCGAGGCGCGCTGTCATGATCACGGTGCGCATCCGGCGCCTGCCACATGGCGAGGGGCTTGCCCTGCCGGGCTATGCCACCGCCCAGTCGGCGGGGATGGACCTGCTCGCCGCAGTCACAGAGCCCGTCACGATCGAGCCAGGCGGGCGGGTGCTGATCCCGACCGGGCTGTGCGTGGCGCTGCCGCCGGATCATGAGTTGCAGGTCCGCCCGCGCTCGGGCGTCGCGCTGAAGCATGGCGTGACGGTGCTCAATGCGCCCGGGACGATCGATGCAGATTATCGCGGCGAGATCGGCATCATCCTTCACAATGCCTCGGGTGCGCCGTTTGTGGTGCAACGCGGCGACCGGATCGCGCAGGCGGTGCTGGCCCCGGTGCTGCGCGCCGCCTGGATGCTGTCCGACGCGCTGGATGACACCACGCGCGGTGACGGCGGATTTGGCAGCACAGGGATCGGGCGCACCGGTTGAGCGCCGTCACAAAACATCCACGGGACGTTCGGCTTGTTGTGTTGAATGGCCGGCTGTAAGGACGTCGCCGCTGACCATGTTGCGTCGTGGGATCAGCGTCCCTTCACGTCTGGATCAGCACGATGCGCTCACAGGCTCCCGCTGCACTGACCGCCGGACGACGGCTGCCCAATATGTGGGACCTGATCGCGATTGCCGTGGTGTTTGCAGCGTTGGTGGCGGTGGTGAAGGTCACGCCGGCGACGCTGCTGCCGATCGACGCGCCGAACGCGACGGTGGTGACGCTCGATCCGGCCAATCTGCCGGAATACGCGCTGCGCACGACCTTGCGGATGTTCGCGGCCCTCGCCGCCTCGCTGGTGTTCACCTTCACGTTCGCCCCGCTGGCTGCCAAGAGCCGCAGGGCCGGGCTTGTGATGGTGCCGTTGCTCGACATCCTGCAATCCGTGCCGATCCTGGGGTTTCTGACCTTCACGACGGCGTTCTTCATGAGCCTGTTTCCCGGGCGGGTGGCGGGGCTGGAGCTGGCCGCGATCTTTGCCGTGTTCACGTCGCAGGCGTGGAACATGGCGTTCAGCTTCTACCAGTCGCTGACCACCCTGCCCGCCGATCTCGTCGAGGCGACGCGGGCGTTCCGGCTGTCCGGCTGGCAGCGGTTCTGGCGGCTGGAGGTGCCGTTCGCGATGCCCGGGCTGGTGTGGAACATGATGCTGTCGATGTCCGGCGGCTGGTTCTTCGTCGTTGCGTCCGAGGCGATCACCTTGGGCGATCAGAGCTGGAAGCTGCCGGGGATCGGCAGCTATGTGGCAGCCGCGCTCGATGCGCGCGATGTGGGCGCGATCTGGTATGCTATCGGGGCGATGTTCCTGGTTATTCTCGCCTATGACCAGTTGCTGTTCCGCCCGCTTGTCGCGTGGTCGGCGAAGTTTCGGGTGGAACTCACGCCGGGGGAGGCGGTCGAGGACCCCTGGCTTTTGAAACTGCTGCGCCGCACGCAGGCGTTGCGGGTGGCGGGGGCGTGGATCAGCGGGGCGCTCGGCTCGATCGGGCGGATGCGGCTATCGTGGTCAAGCAGCAGGCGCCAGGAGACAACCAGCCAGCCGTCGCGCACCACCGACCTGGTGTTCGTGCTGATCGTGGCCGTCGTGGTCGGCTGGGCGATCTGGCAGATCGTGAGCTACATCGCAGCACACGACACCGGATTTGCCGATGTCGGTGAGGTGTTCGGCCTGGGCCTTATCACGATGGTGCGGGTCATCGTTCTGATCGCGCTGGCGACCTTGCTGTGGGTGCCGGTCGGCGTTTGGATTGGGCGGCGGCCGTCTTTGGCGCGGCGCATCCAGGTGGTGGCGCAGTTTGTGGCGGCGTTTCCGGCCAATCTGTTCTTTCCGGTGTTTGTGGTGCTGATCGTCCGGTTCCACGGGCTGGCGGATATCTGGCTGACGCCGCTGATGATCCTGGGCACGCAGTGGTACATCCTGTTCAACGTGATCGCCGGCGCCTCGGCGTTTCCGGGCGATCTGGCGGAGGCGGCGACCAATTTCCGGGTGAGCGGGTGGCTGTGGTGGCGGCGGGTGATGCTGCCGGGCATCTTTCCCTACTATGTTACCGGCGCCATCACCGCGTCCGGCGGATCATGGAATGCGGCGATCGTGGCTGAGGTGGCCTCCTGGGGGGACACCAAGCTCCAGGCGCACGGGCTGGGCGCCTATATCGCGCGGGCCACGGATGAGGGGAATTTCGCCCATGTC
>CAIQQQ010000360.1 GCA_903873995.1 uncultured Rhodospirillales bacterium | reverse complement strand
TGCATCTGCTGCACCGTGCGCGGCGATCTCATCCGCATCCTCGGCGGGCTTATGAAGCGGCGCGGCAGGTTCGACGGCATCATCATCGAGACGACCGGCCTCGCCAACCCGGCGCCCGTCGCGCAGACCTTCTTCGTGGATGACGGCGTGAAGGCCCGCACCAGGCTAGATGCCATCATCACCGTGGTGGACGCGCTGAACCTCCCCGCCCGCCTTGCCGATGGCAGCGAGGCGGCCGAGCAGGTCGCGTTCGCCGATGTGATCGTGCTGAACAAGATCGATCTGGTGACGCCGGAGCAACTCACCGGCGTCGAAGCCTTGATCCGCGGCATCAATCGCACCGCCCGCATCATTCCGGCCCAGCGCGCCAACGTGGACATCGCGCAGCTGTTGGACCAGGGCGCGTTCGACCTCAACCGCGTGCTGGAGCACACGCCCGATTTCCTCGACAGCGACGAGCACAGCCACAACGACGAGATCGCCTCGATGAGCTTCGAGGCGAAGCGGCCGATCGACCCCGAGAAGTTCAACGCCTGGATCGGCGAGCTACTGGCGCAGAAGGGCCAGGACCTGCTGCGCACAAAGGGCATCCTGTCCTACGCCGGCGATGAGCGGCGCTTCGCCTTCCAGGCGGTGCACATGATCGCCGACGGCGACTTCATCGGGCCGTGGAAGGGTGAGACCCGTACGAGCCGCATCGTGTTTATCGGGCGCAACCTCAACCGCCCGCAGCTGCGCCGCGGCTTTGAAGCCTGCCAGGTCGATTGAGATGTCCGCCACCACCGCCGACCATATCCTGGAGACCCGTGGCCACACGAAGGAGCTGGACGCGTTCGTTGTGTCCGCCGGCTTTGACCGCGCCGGCGATGTCTGCGCCTTCGGCCTGGGCAGCGGCGCCATCGGAATTGTCTCGCGCCAGCACCCAAAGGCCTGGACGCAGATCGAGGCGCATGACGGCGCCCTGCTCGCTTTGGCC
The DNA here is from genome assembly GCA_903873995.1 of uncultured Rhodospirillales bacterium. GTDB lineage: Bacteria > Pseudomonadota > Alphaproteobacteria > Acetobacterales > Acetobacteraceae > CAIQQQ01. The sequence continues at coordinate 920 of CAIQQQ010000360.1, read as the reverse complement.
CCCGACGCCGGGCCGCATGGCTTCATCAGCGGCGGTGACGATGGCAGGTTCCTGCGCGTCTCGAGCTCCGGGACGACCGAGCTCGCCACCCATGGCATGAAATGGGTGGAACAGGTCGCGAGCTTTCACGACGGCAAGACGCAGATCCTGGCCGCCAGCATCGGCAAGCGGCTGTTCCTGTTCGACGGGGCCGGTGCGGCCCTCAAGATCCTGGAACACCCCAGCACCGTCACCGGCATCGTGTTCGACGGCAAGGGCAAGAGGGTCGCCGCCAGCCACTACAACGGCGCGAGCCTGTGGTTCGTCGGCAGCAAGACCGACAATCCGCGCCGCCTGGAATGGAAAGGCAGCCACACCGGCATCGCGCTCAGCCCGGATGGCGATCACGTGGTGACGTCCATGCAGGAGAACTCGCTGCATGGCTGGCGGCTGACGGACGGGCAGCACATGCGCATGACCGGCTATCCCGCGAAATCTGCCGCCATCTCGTTTACCCGCAACGGCCGCTGGCTCGCCTCCTCCGGTGCGGAATCCATCGTGCTGTGGCCGTTCCATGGCGGCGGGCCGATGGGCAAGGCGCCGACCGAGCTCGCTGGCGGGGACAATGTGCTGTGCACCTATCTTGCCTGCCATCCGCAGCACGAGACGGTGGCAGCCGGGTTCTCGGACGGACTCGTGGTGCTGGCAGACATCGCGAGTTCGCGCATCCTGCCGATCTGTGGCCCCGGCCGGGGCTCGGTGTCGGCGATGGCGTGGAACGGGGACGGCAGCCTGCTGGGCTTCGGCACAGAGACCGGCTTTGCCGCTGTGGTGGATTTCACGAAACGATAGTGTCCCGCACCAGAAATTCCGAGGGCGAGTTTCTGGTAAAGCGGGCGACGCACCTATTAAGTGTGGTGTCGTGAATCTGAAATTCGCCC
>CAIQQQ010000359.1 GCA_903873995.1 uncultured Rhodospirillales bacterium | reverse complement strand
TTTGGTGACGCGGGGTGGAGCAGCCCGGTAGCTCGTCAGGCTCATAACCTGAAGGTCATAGGTTCAAATCCTATCCCCGCAACCACCGACAGTTGAGCCCCAGGAACACTCGTTCCCGGGGCTTTCTTGTTGTTGATGCGGCCAGACGACGGCGCTGGCTCAGACAGGTTCAGGATCGTGGCGAGGTCGCCGTGAAGCTCGGCCGCCAGACCATCCAGCGCAGTCGGATCCGGCGTCAGCACAATCTTCTCAATCAATGTCCTCAAGGCCTCGCCGGCCTCCTGCTTCACACGCGGGTCGTTGAGCGACGCCTCAAGGTTGGCGACCTTCTCCTGGTAGAGCTCGATCCCACGCGCGCTGAGCCGCGGCACCGGTGCCGGCGCCTGCACCATCTGCAGTTCCGCCTCAACCTCAGCCTGGCGGCTCTGCAGCTTCTCTAGCCGTTCACCCACAGCCTTGTTGCCCAACCCCCGCTCGATCGACTGCATCACCCCCTCGATCTTGTCGGCGATGCCGTTGACCTCGCGCTGCAAAGCGAGACGCCGATTCAGCTTGTCCTTCTGGCTCTCCGCCAGCGCCTCCTGCACCTTCTCCAGCGCTGCGGCGATCACCTCTGGGCGAACCAGCGTGCACCTCAGCGCCCCCAGGACCCGCCGCTCGATGTTCTGCCGATTGATCGTCCTCGCATTGTCGCAGGTGCCCTTCCCCCTGCGGGTTGCGCAGCCATACCGGTCCTGCGCCACGATCGTATAACCGCCACCGCAGCACCCGCATTCCAGCAGACCACTCAGCAAGAACTGCCGCCGGTGCGCCCAGTTGAGCGCGTTGCCCTCGGGTGTCCGCGCCATCTCAGTGCGCACCTTGGCCTGCCGCGCCTTGGCCTTCTCCCAAAGCTCATCGGCGATGATGCGCAGTTCCGGAACCGGGGTGATCTCCCACTCGGATCGCGCGTTGACGCGGGCCACGCGCTTCCGGGTCCGCGGGTCCTTGATGTAGCTGCACCGGTTCCAGCTGAGCTGGCCAATGTAGAGGGTGTTGTTCAATAACCCGGTGCCGCGATCCAGCTGTCCGCGAATCGTGGTGTCGATCCACGGTCGCCCACCAGGACCTGGGACGCGCTCGTCATTCAATTTGTGGGCGATCTGCTGGGCCGAAACGCCGTTGGTGTAGTCGGTGAAGATCCGCGTCACCACAGCCGCCTCTTCCAGCTTGATCCGGCGCTCGCCGCGGTCTTCCACGCCAGGCGGTGGTGGTACACCGCCTCATAGCCATAGGCCAGCCCCCCGGGGATCTTGCCGGCGCGCGCTCGCCCCAGCTGCCCACGCCGCACCTTGGCGCCGGTGTCGGCCAGCATCATCTGCGCCATCGTCCCCATGATGCCGATATGCATGTGGGTGATGACGCCCAACTGAACGGCGTGCGTGGCGATGCGCGCGAACACCAACTCATCGAAGGCGCCGGACACGTCCGCCAGATTGCGTCCAAGCCGGTCGATCGCCTCGCACACCAGCACGTCAAACAGACCGCGCCGGGCGTCGGCCATCATCTGCTGAAACCCGGGTCGCATCTTGTCGGCGCCGCTGCGGGCGGCATCCGAGTAGATCTGGATCACCGTCCAGCCCTGCGTCGTCGCATAGCGGCGACACACCTCGACCTGGTCCTCGATCGACTGCATCCGCTGCTGCTCGGTGCTGTAGCGGGCGTAAATTACGCAACGCAGCAAGGGGCTCTCCAAACTTTGAAGCGGCTTCCAGCTTGCAAGATGACCCTCGTCCACACCAAGACAATTCTGCAGATGCGGCGCATCCCTATATCTGGTTCCAATTGGTTACAGCACGATCCGTCGTGAACGGCTGCCGCATTGGTCGTCGCCCTCGTCGAGCATGCTGGGATTGGGGGCGGTGGACGCCCAGATGGCGATAGAGCGTTGACAAGCTTTGGGACGATCTGGCCAATAGCTAACAGGCAAATTTGGGCCAGCTCAGAGCAAAAATTCGTAAGCCCACTTCAGGACGCCCGGCCGTGCTCCTAAGATAATGTAACCGATTACGGACTCCGGTTTTTGATGTAGCCCCAGTCACGGTTGATTAAAATCCAATGATTCCGTGATTTTGTACATTCCTGATCCAGCATCATTTGTCGAAAAAATTTGTTGGTTCGATGACTCTCTATCCGACCCCCAGGCCACCGAACGGGTGTGTCACGGCGTAGATCACGCCGCGGATTATCCCCGCCAGAACGAAGGCTGCGGCGGCGATCAGAATGTTGGTCATCACACCTTCGGAAAGCCACGACATCCTCCGGCTCGCGCCCCGCGCTGGTTCCAGCGGACCGAAGGATCGGTGGTCCATGGCGTCAAACATGGGCGGTATCGCCATGAAGGCCGAACATGGGCCGGTCAGCTGAGATCACGGTCCCGTCGCTCGTCTCGCGGCTGCGGATGGCTGAAAATCCGGCCCTGCCCAACGCGCGGGCAACTTGCGTGACCAGAGACTGCGTTGGCAAGCCGATCACGACCCTGCCGCACGGCAACAGCGCCATCCTGGCCAGAGCGATGGCGCGGCTTGCGTCCTCCTCATTGGCGACGTGCGGCGCCAGGACAATCTCCGCGCGCTCGCCAAAATGCCGGTCCATGCGCGTTGTCTCGACGGCGGCTGTGCAGCCGCGCCCGAGGAGGGCGCACAGCACCTCCAGCGTGCGCTCACCGACCACCAGGGCGTGCATGCCGACGAGCGGTTCAGCTGCGTCCAGGATCGCGGCGGTCGCCGACGCTCGACCGAACCCTGCGCCGACATCAGGCATATTGCGTTCAGGACTGAGATGCCGAATAGAACCTTGCATAGAATGTTCTCCGTGAAGCACCACATAAAACTCGTCACAGTCTCATAGAAATTCCATTGCTGGGCGTGCGCCCTGGCGTAGGGAAATCATAGGATCGCGCGGGGCCGGCGCCCCAACACATGATCCAGTCGTGTGGCATGCGCATCAGGTCGCCAGGAAAACGACCGATATGCCGCTCCCTCGTGTTATGCATCATCCCACAAGCCGCAGCAGAGGCGTCGGCTGGGCCCCTGCCAGCTCATCCTCGTGCGGCAAAACAGCCGCGAGTGCCGCGCGCAGCGCTGCCCGGGTTGCATCGCCGGCCGGCGTCAGTGGCGCCCGAACGGTTTCACTGCAAAGTCCGACCGACGCCAGGGCCGCCTTCAGCGGGATAGGGTTGCTTTCGAGAAACAACGCCTCGTGCAACGGTGCCAACAGGTTGCTCAGCTCGAAGACGCTGCCGAAATGACGATCATTCCATCTTTGATGCAACTGCGCACAGAGAGCCGGCACCAGATTGGCGGTCACCGAGATGCAGCCATCACCCCCGACGGCCCGATGGCCGGCAGTCAAGGCGTCCTCGCCGGTCAACTGGCACAGGCCATGGCCGCAAATGGCGCGAAGCCGTGCCGGCCGGGTGAGATCGCCTGTGGCGTCCTTCAACGCCACCACGGTCCCTGTGGCATGCAGCGCTGCGACCGTCGCATCGGCAATCGCCACCCCGGTCCGTTGCGGCACGTCATACAGCACGACCGGCAGATCGGCGGCGCCGGCCACCTTGCGGACATGACATACGATCCCCGCCTGGGTCGGCTTCACATAGGGTGGCGCCGCCAGCAACAGAGCATCGGCGCCGGCGCGCGAAGCGGCTACCGCAAGCGCGCTGGCGGCGTCGGTCGCCGAGGCGGTGCAGCCGGCGATAACCGGAACCCGGCCACGGGTGACGGCCGCCACCAACCTGACCAGTCTGGCATGTTCGGACAAAGATAGCATCGCGGCTTCGCCGGTGCTACCGGAGACAACGAGTCCGGTCGTGCCGCGCACGATCTGTCTCTCGATCATCAGCACGACAGCCGCCTCGTCGACACGGCCGGCACGGAAAGGCGTGGCAAGGGCTGCGATCGAACCGCCGAGACGTGGCATGGTCATCAGACGCGCTCCGGTGAGGTCCGTCGCAAGAGGCCTGCAAGACGCATCAGCCTGGCTCTGTCCTCGGGGATCGCGGCGCAGAGAATGCCCACCGAGATCACGAGGTGAGCCGAAATGAACAAGACGCTCAACATGAAACTCCTCCGTCGAATAGGCGGATCAGAGGATCATGCTTCTGTCATAGGGATGCGATGCGACGCGGTCATACCCTGTGTAGGAATCACATAGGAAAGCCACCGGATCACATCCAACAAATGACGACCGGCGTTGTGACAGTCCCGTGCGCCCCTGGCGCCTGACGTTCTGGATGCGGCAAGGGAGCGGAGCCTTGCGAATCCGCTCCCTTGGCGTGTCAGAAGCCCGGAACGCCAAATCAGAACGTCAGGACGACATCTGCAGAAAGTGTGACGCTGGTGCGATCCTTGCCGGCGTTGAAGCGCGCGTTCCCGTTGAGGACAGTATCCATCCGCGCTTCTGGCCGGACCAGCATCGTCACGCCGTCTGCCCAGCCCGGCAGCGTCGGCTTGTAGGTGCCTCCCAAGGTGATCGCGCCATAGGTGTTCCGCCCGGTGCCGGTCACGGAGGGGTACGAATAGCCTTCCAGCGCGCGGACGGCACCCTGCGCGGTTGGAAAGGCGGCGACAAAATAGCTGCGGGCATCCACAAAGACCTCGCCGCGCGCGTTCAGCGTCCAGGTGTCGGTGAGCGTGTAGGCGGCATATTGCGCGATGCCATAGGCCTCGGCGTTCTTGATCGTAGTGCCCTGGATCGCGCCGAGATCCTCACGAACGTAGTTGAGCTCGGTGGTCAGAGTGAGGGCGTCGCTCGCCTTGTAGGTGACAATGACGTCGTTGTAGGCGCGGTCGTAGTTGCCGGCGTTCCGCGGGGCGATCGCGCGTGAGGCGTTTTCCGGGCCGATATGGGTCAGCGCCAGGACGCTGAAATTGCCGTCCAGCAAGGTCAGCTTGACGCCGCCGAGCACGGCGGCCGAGCCATTGTTGTCTGCGCCCGGAATGGTCTGGTTGCCCGCGGTGACGCCCAGATACACATCGAGCTTGTCCGTCGCATGGATGATGGCGTTCACCCCGGCATGCTTCACCGGCAGGCCGAAATTGTAGATGTAGCTGTGCGAATACAGCGGATTGGTTGAGGCATCGATGGTTTCGAACCCCAGCAGAGTCGGCCACAGCCCGGCCTGAACGTTCACGCCGCCCTCGGTGAGGATCGGCAGGAAAGCCGACACGCTGGCCTCGACCATGTCGAACTGTTCGCGACTCTTGGTCGTCTTGTCGAACAGGCGGGCAAAATGCGTGTAGCGGGCGTCGGTGCCATAAAGGCCCTGTATCTTGAAGCCGAAATCATACGTCGTGGCTTTCGGATCCACCGGGCGGCCGTAGGACAGCAACGCCTGGTTCAACACCGGCTCGTTGGCGCGGTCGGTGTAAAGCGAGCCGAAGTTCAGGTTGTCGCTCGGGCTCGCCGGATTGCCGGCGATGCCGACCTCGATCTGCGCGCCGAGCTTTAGTGTATCACTCCATTGCGCCGGTGCGGCGGCCGATTGGGCCAACGCCGCCTGCATCGGGACACCGAAGAGGCCGGCAACTGCCGTCGTGGCAAGAATAAAGCGGCGCATTCTCTTCTCCAAATTGCGGCACGTTGGGCCGCTGGCAAGTTTATTCAACGTAAGTAGGCGCAGATCAACTACGCACTACTGCATTGCAGAAGCGCCCGAGGACAACATGCCCAGCAAGCAGCGCATATAATCTTTGAGGAAGTTGCGAAACAATATTTGGGAAGCATGACGATCATAGGAATGGCATAGGTATGCGGCCATGGTCTGCGGTCTCGGCAGGTGCGGACGATCGCCAACGGTCCTTGTTCGGACAGAGCCGAGCTGCCCGATGACCGCAGCCGGACAGATGAGATACGGTCTTTGGGCAGGTCAACGATCCGGGGACTGTGTGGAGTTCGCCCGCGCGACGTCCGCAGCGGAGACCGCCGACGCCTACCCCATCCCACTCGCCCCGTCGCGTAGCGCTGCCAGACGCTGTTCCAGTCGCTCGACGTCATCCATGGGCAGAACCACCCGGCAGCCAGCTGTGATCCTTTCGCCCCTTGCGATGAGGATGTCGCGCACCGCATCGCTGTCAACCGTCGCTGCGACGTCCTGCAGCAGCCGCAGGAGCCGCAGGCTGACCGCGGCATCGCCGGTGGAATAAGCGCGAATCTGTTCGATGGAAGTGTTGAGCAGACCATCCAGTTCGATCCAAGGCACCACCACCCTCACGACATGGGGCGGGCTGCAGATCACTGTCTCTGGCGGAAAACGTTGCAGATATCGGATCAGAATACGGCTGAGCTGGTCGATGCAGCTGATCGCAGTGCTCGGATCGTTCACCGCCGGCGAGATGGCGCGCAGCGCGATATCCACGATCTGGATCACACCAAACTCGACATCTTGCTGCAAGGTTCGCATCGGCCCGATATCGAACGCGCCGGTCAGCTCCACTTCGTGTTCAGGGTTCATGCGATCCCTGCGCGACACCATAACCAGTGGCACGCCCGCCGGCACGAAATGCCCGACCGGGCGCACCACCCGCACCCGCAGGTGCCGCTCCATGGCAAACTGCAGCAACCGCCTGGTGTCAATGAAGCGGATATAGCCCGATACCTCGCTGAACACCGGAAACTCCGGCTCATCCCTAAGGAGCGACGGCAGGGCCGGCCGGTAGAACCGACCGCGGTGGTGCGGCATGAGCTCGTCGATCACCTCCTCCGTCTCACGCGCGATGCGGTCAACGATGTGGTTCACGCTGATCGACTGCGAGATGTGGTGGATGAAGAACAACAGCCAGCCCACGCAGACCACCGCCAGTACCATCGCGCCGGAGACGGTGGCTACAGGGGAGACTGGACGCGGCAGCGCGCGGGCGGCTGGCAAGGCCGCCACGCAGTAGCAGAAGGTGCCGAGGAACATCCCAAGCGTCCACTGCGTGCCGCGGTCGCGCACGAAGCTGATCAGAATGCGTGGTGAGAACTGCATTGACGCCAGGGTGAGCGTCATCAGCAGGATGGCGAACACGATGGACACGACCGTCATGATCGATGTGGCGATCACGGTCAGGATGGACTGCGCCACCACCGGATCGGCCTGCGAGGGAAACAAGGTCTCAGGCACCCAGGCGGAAAGCACCGGCATCGCCTCTTCGGCTGCGGACAGCACGGCGCCGGCGGTGCCGAGCGCCAGTGCGATCACCATCGGCCTGATCAGGAATCCACCCCGCAGCGTATAGCCTAAGGAACGGATCTGGAGGGGCAGGCGCCTCAGCACGTCACGCCAGCAAGTCCAGCGCCAGGGAGCAGCTGAGCTTCATCAGCAGGAGCGCCGCGCTATGATCCCAGATCCCTAGGCTGGTTGAGGACAGCCTCGCCCGGGTCAGCGTGGCCATCGACGTCAGCACAAGGGCGGAAAAGCCAAAAACCTGGCGCATCAGCAACAGGTATTCCCTCAGCGGATCCTGGGCCCACAGGGCCGTCACCAGGCAGATGACCCCCACCAGAACCACCTGCCGCAGGATGATGCTGAGATGACGGCGGGACCGGTCGTCAAGGCCCGGCGAGGTGGCTCTGTTGTCCATCGGCGGGGCCCATCACGGCTTGATCTGTAAAAACGGCACAGGCGAACCGGCGCCGCCCAACATGGTCTGCGGCGGCTGGCCGTTCCAAAGCTTCATCGTCTCCGCAGCCATCACCTGGCTGTAGCCCTGGACGCCGCCGGCGGCATCGACGCGTAGGCGGATCGCGTTCGAGTCGGCCTGGGCCTGGATCTCGGTCGCTTGGGCGCGGGCCGTGGCGTTGAGCAGCGTGCTCTGGCTTTCACCGCGGGCATGCTCGATCGCGGCGTTGGCCTGGCCCTTGGCCTCAGCGGCGACCTGTTCGGCTTCCACCTGCTTCTGCTTCAGGATCTGCTCGGCGCGGTAGGCGTTGGTCTTGGCCAGCGTGTTCTCGTTGACGGCGCGTTCATATTCCGGGCTGAAGCGGAAGCCGGTGATCTGCAGATCGACCAGATCGATCCCGAATAGCCGTTTCAGATCTGCAGAGATAATAGTCTTCATCAGCCCGATTACTCGTTCCCTCTCGGCGGCGATGTTGAGCACGTCCTCTCGGCCGAAGATCGTCAACGTTCGGTCGGCGACGATTGCGAACAAGTTTCGGTCTATATCGACATTGCCGACGCCGCCGGTGTTGTAGAGCAGGTTGTAGACGGCATCGGCCGGGATGCGGCGGGTCAGCGACACGCCGAGCTGGATCACCTGCCCGTCATGGCTGAGCACTCGCAGGTCCGCCGGTGGCGTGATGGTGTCGGTGCTGACCTGCATGCGGTCAACGACGGTTGCGAACGGCAACTTGAGGTGCACGCCGGGTGTGACCGGTGCGGTCGGCGCCTCATCGACACGGCCGAATGTGCGGGTGAAGGCCAACTCGGTCGGCTGCACGGTGTAGACGGCGTTGGCCGTGAGTAAGGCCGCGAGCAGGAGCAGGACGACTGCGATCATTGGCCGGCGCAGACGAGAGGGATCAATTTCCAGCCTGGGCTGAGGGCCCTTACCCCAAGGAAAGTTGTCCGGGAATCTCACCGGTGCATCGGTCATGTCGAGATCTGCCTGTTAGGATATTCCGCACGAGCCTATGCGCGCGACGCCATAGGCTTGCCATTCCTGGCGACCGGCGTTTGCATAGTTGCTGCATAGGGGTCAGCCGGCGGATGGCGGTGTGCCGGCCACAATCCACAATCCGCAATCGAATTTTCAGATTATGGAAGAACCGCATGCTGCACCTCATGATCGGTTTGGGCGCAAAGCCGGCGCAGCGTGACTGCCAGATCAGCTTCGTCCGCCAGTGCCGTAAGCCCTACGCTTGCCCTCGATAAGCTCCGCAAACCGGTTGCACGCGGCAATCTGCTTGGCGCGGTTGTAATGCAGCGAAACGACCTGGGGCGTGATGTTGAGGACCCCGGCGGCCAGTCCCGTGTTCGACGGATCGTGCTCTGCCAGCATCGTGCTAACGGCGTGGCGGAATGCATGGGGGCCGAAGGCGTAGCCGAACTCCTTGCGGCTCAGCACAAAGATCCGCTCGGTCAGCCCCTTCATGGTCAGCGGACCACCGGTCTGTGAAACCCACAGGGACGAGTGGTTCTGGCCGCGCATGAGCTTCGGACGGATGTGCTTCAGGTAGGTGTCGATCTCAGCCGTCAGGGTGATCGGCAGGTCGAACCTGTCCTGCTTCTTATTTTTGGTTTGCTTGGCCGTCAGATCGATCCGGTAGGCCTCGTCAACCTTGTAGATCTCGGTGCCCAAGGTCAGCAGCGACATGGACTTGCGCCGGAGCGCCCGCGTTGCCAGCATAGTGATGAGGAGCCCGTCCCGAAACATCAGCAGTTGCACCATGCTGTCCGGCGTCCTCCGCGCCACGGCCATCATTCTCAGGCCCCAATCGAGCAGCACCTCACACGGCGGCACGCGGACCGGCTTCTGGTGACGCGGCAGCAGCGCCCGGACCGTGACGCCATCGGGCTTTCGGATCCAGCTGACGTCGAAGCCGGGCGCCAGCATCTTCATGGCCATCGTCAAATGGCAGAAGCGCCCTTCGATCGTGGCGGCAGCATTGCGCTGGCGCAGCAGGTGGCGCAGGTAGGCCCGCAGGCGCGGCACCGTGACCCTGGCAAGAGGGGCTGCCGCGGTGTCCAGCCACGCCTTCGTGGCCAGGAAGGCCAGCCAGCGCCCATAGCTCTTCCGCATCGCCGTCAGCGTGTCGTGCGCAAGCGTGGCGCCATAGTGGTCGTCGTCGTCGAACGGATCATCGCTGTTGATGCTCTGGTTCCAGGCCTGCCGGTCGATCTCCGGCCAGGCCTCGAACCTCAGGCATAATGGGGTGGTCGAGAGGGTGCTGGCCATCTCAGCGCCTCCGCCGCTTGGGCAGGTCGGCGCGCAACACCGTCAGACGATCCGAGAGCACCTCGTCGTGGCGTTTGATGGCTGCCTCCTGTTCGATGCCGGCATAGCTGCGCACCGTGGTGGCCACCGCCTTATGCCCCAGAAGCTGGCGCACCTCCTCGTAGTGGCCTGGGTTCGATCTCAGGAACTGCTTCGCCGCAATATGCCGAAACTGGTGCGGCGTGATCGCCACACCGAGATGGTCGCTGGTCACGGCCTTGACCGCCTCCCGAAGTCCCTGGTGAGTGATCGGCTTGGTGACCGAGCCGGCCCCCGGGAACAGGAACGGCGAGCCCAATTCGGCGATGGCCGGCCGGAAGTGCATGTTCCATTCGCTGATCATCGCAGCCGTCGTGGTCGAGACGGGCAAGGTCAGCGCCCGCGCGTTCTTCACCTCGTTGCCGCCAATGTCGATGTGCACGATCAGCGCCGTGCCGAGATTGCTGCGGTGCAGGTGCAGGTCGAACCGCAGACCCGTCAGATTCGCCAACCGCACCGGCAGCTTTGTCAGGATTTCGATCGCCAAGGCGCGCATGGCGAGGCTCGCTGCCTTCACGGGCGCCTTCTCGCGCAGCTTGCGCGCCGCCTTCATCAGCCCGTCCGGCAGGGCCAGCAGCGTCGCCTCCCGCCATGGCACGAGAACGTCGCGGACGGTGCGTGCGTTCTTCTGCGTCATGCCGTTGTAGTGCAACCGGACAGGCTTGTCCCAGGCGGTGATCCTGGCGACGCTGGCTTCAGGCAGCCGCGCGTAATGACGAGCCACGATGCGCAGGACATCAGCGACGTGATGCCCGGCCGACGAAGGCTGCTTGCCGGCGCGGTCATACAGATATCGCAGAAGCGACTTGGCGTTCGTGAGAGGGTCCACCAGGCACTTCAGATCGGTGATCTGCTCGATGGGCACGCCGGCGCCGACCAACGCACTGGCTGCCCAGCGGGCATGATCCTTGCGGCCAGCCACGGTGATCTCGCGTAACGGCCTTGTGTTGGGCAGCGGCGCTTCGTCGTCAAGCGCGTCGGACTCGTCATCGGCGCCGAATGGGTCATCTAGAATTGACGCCGAGAGATGTTTGCCGAAGGCCTCCATATCAATCTGAAACGAGGGCAAGAAGTCACTGAGCTGGCGGGTGTAGTCCATGGGGTCAGCCGGCTTCTCCATCACTGTCTGGGGCCAGCCCTCCACGGTCTTCACAAACCTGTTCCACTGGCTGCGCACCTCGCCGACCAGCTTCTGCGGGCGCGGCGTCAAGGTCCGCGTCTCCAGAAACGTGGTGAAGTCCATGATGTGGTGAGAGACGACGTCGTTGGGACCGACATCGCGCGCTCCGCAGTAGCGAGCAAAGCGGCGAAGATAGATCATGCTCTGCTTGTCGAAGGGTGCCAGCAGCGCCTCCCACGCCGGCGTCAACGCGAGAGGCTCCTCGTCGAGCAGGCCAAGTCGAAGCATGATGAAGGTGATGTCGGTCTTCACATTGGTCTTTCGGCCGGGCGTCACGCCGAATGCCTCGGCTGACTTGGTCATCACCTCGGCGCGCAGAAATTCGGGACGCAGCGGAGCATCCTCTGGGGCGCGGCCGACCCAGCGGGCGACAGTTGACAGAGACGATGTCAGATCACGGCGCTTGATGTGGGACAGGTCCGACCAGCTGGCGACGGCGGTGATGGCATCGGTGACAGACGGGGTGACTTGCGTCGTTGAGATCCCGGTCGGGGCGATCTGATCGGGCAGGGGGGCGTTGTGGGTCATGGCAGGGTCTCCGGACATTGTGGGACATTCGTGGGAAGAGGATACACCAGTCGCAGGCCAACTGACTGGCACATCCCCACGAAACAGAACAACTCATTGATTTGTATGAGGCATCCTGCATCATTGGGTTGACGGCTGGGGGCGCGAGGATTTGCCGGCGCCGAGCCGCGCACGGCCCAGCGAGCGATGGGCGATCTGCTCGCTGATCAGGTCCTGGACTTCATCCACCAGGACGAACTTGCCGCCACCAACGCGCACAACCGACAGGGCGCCG
>CAIQQQ010000358.1 GCA_903873995.1 uncultured Rhodospirillales bacterium | reverse complement strand
CTGGGCTCGGTGAACATCCAAATCGTCTGCGCCGGCCAGCCGATCAACCCGGGTGACGTGATCGTGGCCGATGATGACGGCGTCTGCGTCGTCCGCCGCCAGAACGCCGATAATGTTCTCAACGCCAGCCGCGCCCGCGAAGCCAAGGAAGCCGCGGTCCGCGCCCGCCTCAAAGCCGGCGAGCTTGGCCTCGACATTTACGGCATGCGCGAAAACCTCGCAGCCAAAGGCCTCAACTGGCGGGAATGATGTATCACACGCCTCACGGTATCATCGTCGTCGTCTGACCCGGGCTGACGATCGTCACCACACCGCCCCAGGTGCAGTTGCACATCGAGGTCGCATCCAGCATCGGCATGTTGCCAAGCATCACGGTGGCGGCACCCGGGGCCCAGGGCGACATGGTCATGGGAATGCACGGCATCGGCGTCAGCACGCCCAGCGCGGCCGCGGTGGCCGCTGCCACCTGCGGGTTGGACGGCGACATGCACATCCCAAACGGCATGATGTTCACCATGGGCATGTGATCCATGATGTTGGCCGCCACCATCTTCCCCACGTTGGTGCGGTTGAGCGGCAGGACGCTCAAAGCGGATGGCGCCATCCCCATCGCGCAGGTCAATTGGGCGGACATGACCGTGGCAGGCACACCGCCCCCGCCCCCGCCACCACCGCCACCACCCCCGCCACCACCACCACCGCCACCTCCTCCTCCACCCCCGCCACCGCCACCGCCTGCAGCGCCGGCCGCCGCCGGGTCCGAGGCCGCCGGATCGGCAGGGTCCGCCCCCGGTGCCGCGGGGTCAGCGGCGGAAGGCGCGGCCGGGTCCGAAGCGGCGTTGGGCGCAGGCGGGCTGTCGGGTGCAGACGGGGCGTCCAAAGCAAGCGCCGACAACGCCGACATGATGTCCCGCAGGTCGCACACGCCGCAGGGCCGCGGCAGGGTGACGCTGATCCCAAGCACGGCAGACAGGCTCACGCACAGCGAAGCCGCAAAGGACGCCGACATGGACATGTTGAGATTCAGCGCCGCCAACGCGCTGAGCGAGGCCTGGGCGTTCAATGCCGCCTGCAGCTGTGCTGAAAGGCTGGCGGTCAGCGCCAGGCGGAACCCCGGAATGAGAGACAGCGACGGAACCCCCAGCGACAGGTTGATCCCAAGCTGGGCCGCCAGCGACATCATGGCCGAAAAATTGGCCGCCACCATCGCCCGGATCTGCAGAAACCCAACCTCCAGCGGATTGACCCCAAGGCTCAGGCTCAGCTGCGCCACCGCCGAAATGCCCGCAGACAGGCTCGCCGCCGCCGAAAGGTTTAACGCCATCGGTGGAATGGAGGGGATCGTCGCCTGCAACGATGCAATCAGATCGGCGTCCAACGTCAGGTTCAGCTGCGCCAGCAGGTTCAGCAACGACGTCACCAGCTGCAGGTTCACCCCGCCCCATTCCGGCGCCGGCAGGCAGAGATTGAACACCGCACTCGCCGACCCGGTCAGGCAGGCATTGAACACCGCCGAGAGATTCAGCGCCGCCTGGTTCACGGCCTGCAGCTGAATCCACGGCGCCAGGTTCAGGTTGAGTGCCAAGATCGCGTCCAGCCGCGCATCCAAGGTCGCCGTGATCCGCGCCAGCGCCGTCAGCGCCAGCTCCGTCGACAGATCGAGGCCCAGCGAAGCCTGCGCCTGCAGCTGCAACTGCAGCGCCGCACACAAAGACGCCAGCGCATCGAGGTTTAGATCGAGGTCCAGCTGCGGCCATCCGATCGGCGGCAGCAGATCGGGAATGCCGAGGCTGAGCTGTGCCGAAAGACTGAGCGCCGCCTGCGCGCTGAGCGACAATTGGAGCGAGACATCGAGGTCAACGGACAGGCTCGGCAACAGGTCAAGATTTGCGAGGCAAAAGCAACTCATGGCTCTAAATGCTCCCCCATGGAGCATTGGAAGCTCCGATGCATCCATTTACGGCCCGGCCCGGCTGATGATCCAGCGTTATGGTTCTCACACGGCATCACACGATGGAGAACGCCACCTTGGCCGGTGTTGCGAGACCTGAGGGGCCAAGACCGGGATGGGCAACGCCGCACGCGCTTGGTATCATCCAAATGCCAAAGGGAACGAAACGAAAATGAAAAACCTGCTCGCAGCCGCTTCTCTCCTCGCAGCCCTGATCGGCCCCGCCGTATCCCCCGCCGCCGCCGAGGACGCCTTCAAGATCGGCCTCATCCTGCCGATGACCGGCCCGAGCCAGTCAACCGGCAAACAGATCAACGCCGCCGTGAAGCTGTTCATGCAGCAGAACGGAGACGAGGTCGCCGGACGCAAGGTTGAAATCATCCTGCGTGATGACGCAGGCGTGGCCGACACCACCCGCCGCGTCGCCCAGGAACTCGTGGTGAAAGACCACGTGAGCGTCCTCGCCGGCTTCGGCCTCACGCCGCTGGCCCTCGCCACCGCCCCCATCGCCACCCAGGCCAAGGTGCCGATGGTCGTGATGGCCGCCGCCACCTCCGTCATCACCGAAAAATCGCCCTTCATCGTCCGCACCGCACAGGTCATGCCGCAGGTCGCCTCCACCATGGGCACATGGACAGCCGGGCAGGGGATTAAGAAGGTCGTTACCATCGTCACGGATTACGGCCCCGGTATCGACGCCGAAACCTGGTTCGTGAAGAACTTCCAGGCCGCCGGCGGCGAGATCCAGAGCAGCCTGCGCGTCCCCCTCGCCAACCCCGATTTCGCCCCCTTCCTCCAGCGCGTGCGTGACGCCCAGCCAGACGCCGTGTTCGTCTTCACGCCCTCCGGCCAGGGTGCCGCCTTCATCAAGCAGTTCATCGAGCGCGGCCTCGACAAATCCGGCATCCGCCTCATCGCCCTCGGTGACGTCACCGACGACGACCAGCTCAACGCCATGGGAGACGCAACCCTCGGCGTCGTCACCGCGGGCCCCTATTCCGCAGCCCACCCTGGCGCCGTGAACGCCAAATTCGTCGCAGCCTTCAAGGCCGCCAACAGCGACCTGCGCCCCAACTTCATGGCCGTCTTCGGCTATGACGGCATGCAGGCGATCTATGACGCCATCAAGAAAACCAACGGCAAAGGCGACGGCTCAGCCCTCATCGAAGCCATGAAAGGTGCCGCCTGGGAAAGCCCCCGCGGCCCCATGCAGATCGACGCCAAAACCCGCGACATCATCCAGGACGTCTACCTCCGCAAGGTCGAAAAGAAAGACGGCGAACTCTACAACATCGAGTTCGGCTCAGTCCCCAAGGTCCGCGACCCCGCCAAGCCCGAGTGATGGGTGGTAAGGAAGCCCGGGGGCTCTGCCCCTGGACCCCGCCAGGGCGCCGGGCTGCCTTCAGGAAAACAGAATTTTTAAACTCATGAGGGTCCGAGGGGCTCGGCCCCTTGGTGGGGTCCAGGGGCAAAGCCCCTGGCCTTCCATACCTCCCAACACACGGAGCCGTGGGTGCTGACGAACCTGTTTGATGGCCTGGCCTATGGCATGTTGTTGTTTGTCATGGCGTGTGGGTTGTCGGTCACGTTGGGGTTGATGAATCTCATCAATCTGGCACATGGCGCGTTTGCGATGGCGGGCGGGTATGTGACGGCGGTTCTGGTCAATCGGCTGGGTGTGCCGTTCTTTGCCGCGCTGCCTTTGGCGTTTGTGGCGTCGGCACTGATTGGGCTGGTGCTGGAGCGGACGCTGTATGTGCATGTCTATCGCAAGTCGCATCTGGAGCAGGTGCTCTTCAGCATTGGGCTGGTCTTCATGGCGATGAGCGGCGTGTCGTATCTGGTCGGCTCGGAGCAGCAGTTCATCAAGTTGCCGGCGTTTCTGGCGAATCGCTACGAGGTGCTGGGCGTCAGCATCGGCGCTTATCGTCTCTTGATCATCGGCGTGTGCGGCGTGCTGGCATTGGTGCTGCAGCTCGCGGTGGCGCGCACCCGGTTTGGCGCGCAGTTGCGCGCGGCGGTGGATGATCCGGTCGTGGCGCGTGGTCTGGGGATCCATGTCGATCTGGTGTTTGCCGCAACGTTTGCCGTGGGCTCCGGGCTGGCCGGGCTCGGCGGGGCGCTGGGGGCGGAGATTCTCGGGCTCGATCCAACATTTCCGGTGAAATACATGGTCTACTTCCTGATCGTCGTGGCGGTCGGCGGTTCCGCGGGGATGACCGGGCCGCTGGTGGCAGCGGTGCTGCTGGGCGTGGCGGACGTGGCCGGCAAGTATTACGCACCGCAATTCGGCGCCTTCATCATCTACGCGCTGATGATCGTGATACTGCTGTGGCGGCCTCAGGGCCTTTTCGCCAAGGCGGGCGGACGATGAGCCGCGCCGAAAATATCGCGCTTGCTGCAGCGTCGCTGCGCAAGGTCTCTGCGGTCCGCGCCGCCGAAATCGCGTTTTGGCTTGCAGCCCTCGCCGCGTTCGCCCTCCTGCCGGATCAGGCGCTGCTGCTCAGCGAGGTCACGATCACCGGCCTGTTCGCGCTCTCGCTGGACCTGGTGCTCGGCTATGGCGGCATCGTCTCGCTGGGCCATGCGGCGTTCTTCGGCGCCGGCGCCTATGCGGCGGGCCTGCTGACGAAAATGGGCGTCACCGATCCGCTGCTGGGTCTCGCGCTTTCCGCCGCGGCAACGGCCCTGCTCGGCTTTGTCACCAGCTTCCTGGTCCTGCGCGGTTCCGATCTCACCCGCATCATGGTCACCCTCGCGGTCGCGGTGCTGCTCAAGGAGATCGCCAACCGCATCCCCGGCATCACCGGAGGGGCGGACGGCCTGCAAGGCGTAGCCCCCGGTCCGGTGCTGGGTATCTGGGAGTTCGACATCTTCGGCCAAGTGGGCTTCGGCTACAGCCTTGCCGTCACCTTCGTGCTGTTCCTGATCGCCCGCCGCTTCGTGGTCTCACCCTTCGGCTGGTCGATCCGCGCGGTGAAGGAGAACCAGCTCCGCACCTCCGCCATCGGCATCCCCGTCAGCCGCCGCCTGATCGTGGTCTACACCCTGGCCGCCGCCTATGCCGGCACCGCCGGCGCCCTCCTGGCCCAGACCACGCAGTTCGTCTCGCTGGACGTGCTGGAGTTCCACCGCTCGGCCAACCTTATGCTGATGCTGGTGATCGGCGGCACCGGCTATCTCTACGGCGGCCTGATCGGTGCGCTCCTGTTCAAGCTGGTGCAGGACGCGATCGCCAACATCACCCCGGAATACTGGGAGTTCTGGATCGGTCTCCTGCTCGTCATCCTGGTGCTGATCGGCCGGGACCGTATTGAGGCGATCCCGCGCGCGCTCCTGCGTCGACTTCGGGGCGCCACGCCATGACCGCAGCACTCGAGACCACAAACCTGCTCCGCCGCTTCGGCGGCCTGGTCGCCACCAACGACGTCTCCATGTGCCTTGCGCGCGGTGCCCGCCACGCCCTGATCGGCCCGAACGGGGCCGGGAAAACGACGCTGATCAACCTCCTCACCGGCGTCCTCGCTCCCAGCTCCGGTACCATCCGGCTGGACGGCGCGGACATCACCACCGCCTCCCGCTCCCGCCGCGTCGAGCTCGGCCTGGTGCGCACCTTTCAGATCAACCAGCTTTTCCCCGGATTCACGCCGCTCCAGACCGTCGGCCTCGCCGTCTCCCGCAGGCTTGGCCTTGATCGCAACATGTGGCGCCGTATCGGTTCAGACCCGCGCGTCATCGAAGGCAGTGTGGACGTGCTGGAGCGCTTCGATCTGATCGATGTCATGAACCGCCCCACCGCCACCTTGCCCTACGGCAAGCAGCGCCTGCTCGAAATCGCCGTCGCCATCGCCTGCGGCCCCCGCGTCCTGCTGCTGGACGAACCGGCCGCCGGCGTTCCCGAAGGCGAACGCGGCGAGATCATGGACGGTCTGGCGGCCCTCCCCGCGGACGTCACCGTCCTGCTGATCGAGCACGACATGGATCTCGTCTTCCGCTTCGCCGACCGCATCTCCGTCCTTGTCAGCGGCGCCCTCCTCCTCGAAGGCACCGCGTCCGAGGTCGCGGCCGACCCCAGGGTCCGTGCTGTCTATCTCGGAGACGCCTCCCATGGCTGATCTCCTCACCGTCCAACATCTCTCCGCCGGCTATGGTGCTGCGACCGTGCTGGGCGATGTGTCGATCACCGTGCCCGAAGGCCAGTCGCTCGCCCTGCTCGGCCGCAACGGCATGGGCAAGACCACGCTCATCAACGCCATCGTCGGCGTGAACCGCAGGCGTGCCGGCACCATCCACCTCGCAGGCAAGGACATCACCAAACTCCGCCCCGAACAGCGCGCCCATGCCGGCATCGGCTGGGTGCCGCAGGAGCGCAACATCTTCAAAAGCCTCACGGTCGAGGAGAACATGACCGCCATCGCCCGCAAGGGCCCCTGGACCACAGCCCGCGTCTACCAGATGTTCCCCCGCCTCGCGGAGCGCCGCACGAACATGGGCAACCAGCTCTCCGGCGGCGAACAGCAGATGCTTGCCGTCGGCCGCGCCCTCGTACTCAACCCAACCTTGATGCTGCTCGACGAACCCACCGAAGGCCTCGCCCCGATCATCGTGCAGGAACTCCTCGCAGCCCTCGCACAGATCGTCCGCGAAGAAGGCCTCTCCACCATCATCGTCGAGCAACACGCCCAGAAGGTGCTCCAGATCGCCCACCAGGCGGTCATTCTCGAGCGCGGCGCCGTCGTCTGGAGCGGCCCGGCCGCCACCCTCAGCGCCGATGCGGCGACATTGGAACATTATCTTGGCGTGACAGGCGCGCGCGCCGCCTGACCTCACCGATCTGTCGTTGGCCAAGCCGCAACGATCGCCCTAAGAGAGGGCGATTGCAGAAGGAAAGACGACATGGCCCTGGTTTCAATGCGCCAATTGCTGGATCACGCAGCAGAGCACGGCTACGGCCTGCCGGCGTTCAACATCAACAACATGGAGCAGATCCAGGCGATCATGACGGCAGCAGACGCCGTCTCCTCGCCGGTCATCCTGCAAGGCTCGGCCGGCGCCCGCAAATATGCCGGCGAAGCGTTCCTGCGCCACATGGTGATGGCGGCCGTCGAGACCTGGCCGCACATCCCCGTCGTCATGCACCAGGACCACGGCGCGAGCCCGTCTGTCTGTATCCGCTCCATGCAGTCCGGCTTCAGCTCCGTCATGATGGACGGCTCGCTGATGGAAGACATGAAGACCCCTGCCGATTTCGAGTACAACGCCCGCACCACCCGCCTCGTCGTTGAAGTCGCCCACGCCGGCGGCGTCTCCGTCGAAGGCGAGCTCGGCTGCCTCGGCTCGCTCGAATCCGGCATGGCCGGCGAGGAGGACGGCTCTGGCGCCGAAGGCAAGCTCAGCCACGACCAGCTCCTGACCGACCCCGAGGAAGCCGCCCGCTTTGTCGCCGCCACGGGCGTGGACGCGCTGGCCATCGCCATCGGCACCAGCCATGGCGCCTACAAATTCTCCCGCAAACCTACCGGCGACATCCTCGCGATCGATCGCATCAAGCAGATCCACGCCCGCATCCCCAACACCCACCTGGTGATGCACGGCTCCTCCTCCGTCCCGCAGGAATGGCTCGACATCATCCGCGAATACGGCGGCGACATCAAAGAGACCTACGGCGTGCCCGTCGAGCAGATCCAGGAAGGCATCCGCCACGGTGTGCGCAAGATCAACATCGACACCGACATCCGCCTCGTCATGACCGGCGCCATGCGCCGCCTGATGGGCCAGAAACCCGACGAGTTCGACCCCCGCAAGTTCCTCGCCGCCGCCACAAAAGCCGCCACCGACCTTTGCAAGCAACGCTTCGAAGCCTTCGGCTGCGCCGGCCAGGCCCAAAAAATCAACCCAATCCCCCTCAGCCGCATGGCCGAGCTCTACGCAGCGGGCAAGCTGGATCAGGTTGTGAACTGAGAGAAAGGCCAAGGGGCTCGGCCCCTTGGTGGGGGTCCAGGGGGCGACGCCCCTTGGCCTTCCTTTCAACTCACAACCCATTCCGGCCTGTCGCGCTTCTGGATCACCAGTTCGATTTCAAGGCAGCCGGTCGGGTGTTGGTTTTTGGGGAGCGTGTAGTCGTAGCTGGTGTCGTTGTCGGCGAGGTGTCGGACCCGGTAGCTGTTGGGGGCGAGGGCCTGTTCGATCTCGGCGAGCAGGGAGGCGGGGGTGTAGAAGCGCTTGTGGTCCGGGTTCCAGGCGGAGGGGGGCTGGCGGGCGCGTTCGTAGAGATGGGCGTGCGGCACGACGATGATCATGTGGCCGCCGGGTTTGAGGACGCGGTACCAGTCCTGGATGGCGCCGATATAGTCTGCGATGTGTTCGAGGCAGTGGCTGGAATAGACGGCGTCCTGGCTGTTGTCGGGGAAAGGCAGGGTGCGTCCGTCATAGCCCGGGTAGTCGAGATCGATGCCGATGGCGCCATCCAGGATCGGCATCGCCTCAGGCTGGTCGTCACCCAGGAAGCCGCGGAAGCCGATATCGAGGATGGCCGGGCCGGTGACGTAGCGGGCCCAGAAGCCGGCGCGCCATTTGTCGGCAAAGGATTTGCGCGATTCCAGACCGACGGGGCGATCCTCAGGCGTGGCCGTGGTGGTGGTCATGTGGTTTGGGTCCTTGCAGGCTGGCGTCTCGTAGAGGCCCAGCCCGGCTGGCGGCAATGCTCTGCGTGAAAGCTTCACATTGCGGGAGCACGGCCCCTGCCCAGTGTCGGGGACGCGGTGCTACGTGTTGGCGATGATCAGCATTTTCGACCTCTTCAAAATCGGCATCGGCCCGTCTTCCTCCCACACGGTGGGCCCGATGCGCGCCGCCTTCGAATTCGCCACCCGTCTTGGCCCGGCGCTCGACCTCGCCAGCCGCGTGGAGGTGACCCTGTTCGGCTCCCTCGCCTGGACCGGGCGCGGCCACGCCACGGACAAGGCGGTGATCCTCGGCCTTGCCGGCCAGATGCCGGAGACGGTGGACCCGGATCTTGCCGACGCGATCGTGGCCGAGCTCAGCGCCGGCCACAGCCTCCCGCTGTGCGGCCACCGCCGTATCGTGTTCGACCGCGAGCAGGATATCGTGTTCGACACGATCGGCGCCGCCCCACGCCATCCCAACACGCTCCTGTTCCGCGCCTTCGACCCGTTGGGCGACGTGGTGGCAGAGGAACGCTGGTGCTCCGTCGGCGGCGGTTTCGTGGTGCGGGAAGCGGAGATCGACGCACCGCCGGCGGAAGGCGGCCCCGTGGTGCCGTATCCCTTCGCGGACGGCGACGAACTGCTGGAGGTGGGAGACCGCCACGGACTGTCCATCGCAGCCATGATGCGCGCCAACGAGCTGGCGCTGCACCCCGAAGCAGCACTCCGCCTCCATGTCGATCGCGTGATCACCACGATGATGTCCTGCATCGATCGCGGTCTGCGCACCGAGGGCGAGCTGCCGGGCGGCCTGCGGGTCAGGCGCCGCGCCGCGGGCCTGCTGGCGAGCGTGGAGCGGGAGGCAGGTGCCAATACCCTGATGCCGCATGCGCCGATGGACCGCGTCGGCCTGTTCGCGATCGCGGTCAACGAGGAGAACGCCGCCGGCGGCCGCGTTGTCACGGCGCCCACCAACGGTGCTGCCGGTGTGGTCCCCGCGGTGCTGCGCTACTACCGGGACATGGTGCCAGGCAGCACGGAGGAGGGGATGGAGGTGTTCCTCCTCACCGCAACCGCGATCGGCGGCCTGTTCAAGCGCAACGCCTCGATCTCGGGTGCGGAGGTCGGCTGCCAGGGCGAAGTGGGTGTGGCGTGCTCGATGGCCGCGGCGGGCCTGACGGCAGCGCTGGGCGGCACCAATGCGCAGATCGAGAACGCGGCCGAGATCGGCATGGAGCATCACCTCGGCATGACCTGCGATCCGGTCGGCGGCCTGGTGCAGATCCCGTGCATCGAGCGCAATGCCTTCGGCGCTGCGAAAGCAATCCTGGCGGCGTCCCTCGCCCTGCACGGCGACGGCACCCACCGTGTGACGCTCGATCAGGTGATCGCCACGATGCGCCAGACCGGGGCGGACATGCAGAGCAAATACAAGGAGACGAGCCTGGGCGGGCTTGCGGTGAATTTTACGGAGTGCTGATCCCGCCCGTCCGCAATCGTCATATCTCTGCGATGGCACCGTCTCGCAGACCCTGATCATGTGGCAGGCTTTCATCCCAAGGTGGCCGTCATGTTCCGCACCGCAGCCCTGATTATGCTTCTCGCCCTCCCCATCACAACGCAGGCACGCGACGCGGCCCCACTGCAGGACGGCCCGATCCTGCCCACAGGCATGCGCGTCACCCCCACGGCCGCACGCGGTGCCGATTTCCGTCCGCTCAACCCGGGCCTCTCCGACATGCCGGATTATCTGGCCGACGACGCCGTGGCAGTCGCCCTCTCGCCGGACAAGACCGTGCTCCTGGTGCTGACCAGCGGCTACAACCGCCTCAACGATGCCAACGGCAAGCGCGTGGCCCCGCTCTCGGGCGAATACGTGTTCATCTTCGACGTCTCGGGTCCAAGCCCCGTGCAGCGTCAGGTGGTGGGCCTGCCCAACAGCTTCGTGGGCCTGACCTGGGTGCCGGACGGCAGCCGCTTCTTCGCCAGCGGCGGCGTGGACGACAGCATCGTGCCGTTCCATTGGGACGCCGGCCATTTCACGGCCGAGGAGCCGATCCATCTCGGCCACAAGACCGGCAACGGCATCAACGTGAAGCCCGCGACAAGCGGGCTCGCCGTCAGCCCGGACGGCACCCGCATTCTCGCCGCCAATTACGAGAACGACAGCGTCACACTCATCGCCCTTCCCGAAGCCCGCATCCTCGCCGAGCGCGACCTCCGCCCCGGCCGGATTGACAAGCGCGACGCGGGCCTGCCCGGCGGCAGCTATCCCTGGTCGGTCGCCTGGTCCGCCAACAATCGCGCCTTTGTCTCGGTCCAGCGTGACCGCGAGATCCTCGCCCTCGACATCGGCGCTGACACGGTCACCGTCGCAGACCGCATCCACGTGCGCGGCCAGCCCAACCACCTGCTGGCCAGCAGCGACGGCACGAGGCTCTACGCGGCATTGGACAACAGCGACAGCGTGGCGGCGATCGACACCAAAACGGGCCGCATACTCGCCGACATCGCTGCCGCGGCGCCGCCCGAGCTGCTGGCGAACCCCCAGGGCCTGCGCGGCGCCAACCCCAACTTTCTCGCCTTCGCACCGGATGAACGGACATTGTTCGTCTCGCTCGGCGGCCTCAACGCGCTCGCGGTGCTGCGGCTGGAAGACGACGTCCTGCCCCAGCGCCAGCCAGTGGCCAAGCCCGAAGCCAAGAAAGACGACGACGATGATGACGATGCGCCGCCCGCTCACCCCAGCCGCGTCATCGGCCTGATCCCCACCGGCTGGTATCCCACCGCCGCCGCCATGGGCCGCAACGACCAGCTCTTCATCATCAACAGCAAGGCCCCGCCCGGCCCCAACCAGAAGGCCTGCGGCACCTATGGCGGCGATCGCAGCTGCCTCGGCAACAACCAATACGTGCTCCAGCTCGAACACGCCGGCTTTCTCGCGATGCCCATGCCCACCCAGGCCGAGCTTGCCGGCCTCACCCGCCAGGTGGCGCGCAACGACAACTTCCCGGGCACCGCCGACATATCCGAACGCGATCGCGTGATGGCTGGGCTGCGCACCAAGATCCGTCACGTGATCTACGTCATCAAGGAGAACCGCACCTACGATCAGCTGCTCGGCGATCTCAAGGCGGGCAACGGCGATCCGTCGCTCGCGCAGTTCCCCCGCGCCATCACGCCCAACCACCACGCACTGGCCGAAGGCTTCGTCACGCTCGACAATTTCTACGACGCCGGCGCCGTCTCCCCCACCGGCTGGAACTGGTCCACCTCCGGTCGTGCCACGGACATGACGGAAAAGACCGTCCCCGTCAGCTATGCCGGTCGCGGGCTGAGCTACGATTGGGAGGGCTCGAACCGCAACGTCAATGTCGGCTTGCCCACGTTGGCCGAACGCCGCGCCCGCGACCCGCGCATGCCCAACGATCCGGACATGCTCGCCGGCACCGCCGATGTCGCAGCGCCTGATGCCGCAGGCGGCGAGCCCGGCGCCGGCTATCTGTGGGATCTTGCCCTGCGCGCCCACCTCACCATCCGAAATTACGGCTTCTACGGCGACTTCGCGCTGAACAACACGCCGCTCGACCCCGAGCCGTTCGCCCACAAGGTGGTGATGTTCAGCGCCACCAAACTGGAGCTCGATGCGCACTCAGACCGGTATTTCCGCGGCTTTGACATGCGCTACGCCGATCTGTGGCGCATGCGCGAATGGCGGCGCGAGTTCGCGATCGCCGATGCGGCCGGCGCCGTCCCCAGCCTCACCCTGATGCGCCTCCCACACGACCACACCGGCGACTTCGCCAAGGCGCAGGACAAGGTGAACACAGCCGAAACCCAGATGGCCGACAACGACTACGCCCTCGGCCTGCTCGCCGAGACGGTGGCCAAAAGCCGCGTCGCCGACAGCACCCTCATCTTCGTCCTGGAAGACGACGCCCAGAACGGCCCGGACCATGTGGACGCCCATCGCAGCCCCGCCTTCGTCATCGGCCCCTATGTCAAGCAGCGCCAGGTGGTCAGCACCCACGCCACCACCGTCTCGATGCTGCGCACCATCGAGGAGGTGCTGGGCCTGCCGCCGATGGGCCTCAACGACGGCCTGTCCGAACCCATGACAGACGTGTTCGACCTTGCGCAGACCAACTGGAGCTACCGCGCCATCGTGCCGGAGGTGCTGCGCCAGACCGATCTGCCGCTGCCGGCCCACGAAGCCTCACTCAGCGGCCCCGCGATGTGCCAGAAGGACCGCCTGCGCGACGCCGCCTACTGGGCCTCCGTCACCCAGGGCCAGGATTTCTCGCAAGAGGATCATCTCGACGTCGAAGCCTTCAACCATGCGCTCTGGACCGGCCGCATGGGCTGGTGGGCGAGCTATCCGGATCGGGACGGTGTGGACCGCAGGGTTGACCGAGACCGGATGATGGCGGCATGGCGTGCGCGCCACGGCTGCCCATCCCCGGATCCGAGATAGGACACGCAGAGCATGCAGTATGAACGCCGGTTCAAGTTCCTGGTCTGCGCCCCGGCGTTCGATGCAGACGATCTGGAAGGCCAGCGCCTCGCCCAGATCGTGGCCGAGATCGAGGAGATCGGCTTTCACGTCGTCAAGGCCCGCAAGGCGGACGACGCAGAACTGGTGATCCGCACGGACGCCGCCATCGGCTGCGTCGTGGTCGATTGGGGCAAGCGCGGCCCACAAGGCAAGATGGCGGCCCTGATCAGTTTCATCCGCAAGCGCGGCCTCGACACGCCGATCATCATCCTCGTGCGCCATCACCGCCTGGAGGAGATCCCGGTGGACGTGCTGCACGAGGCGGACGGCTACGTGTTCCTGGCCGAGGAGACCCCCGAGTTCATCGCCAAGAACCTCGCCTCCCGCCTGCGCCAATACGCCGACACCTTGAAGACCCCGTTCTTCGGCGCGCTGCTCGATTACAACGAGGAAGGCAACCAGCTCTGGACCTGTCCCGGCCACAATGGCGGCGTGTTCTATGGCCGCAGCCCGGTCGGCCGCATCTTCGTCGAGCATCTCGGCGAGAACGTGTTCCGTGACGACATCGACAACTCGGTGCTCGATCTCGGTGACCTGCTGATCCACGAGGGCCCGGCGCTGGAGGCGCAGGTGCAGGCCGCCAAGATCTTCGGCGCCGAGCGCACCTATTTCGTGCTCAACGGCACCTCGTCCTCCAACAAGATCGTGCTGTCCGCCCTGATCGCGGAGGGCGATCTGGTGCTGTTTGACCGCAACAACCACAAGGCCGCCCATCACGGCGCGCTGTTCCTCGGCGGCGGCATCCCGATCTTCCTCGAGACCGACCGCAACGCCCAAGGCCTGATCGGCCCCATCGACATCGAGGCGCTGGACGAGACCCGCATCCGCGAGCAGATCCGCGACAACACGCTGGTGACCGACAATGACGCCTGGCAGCGCCCCCGCCCGTTCCGCTGCGCCGTCATCGAGCAATGCACCTATGATGGCACGATCTACTCGGCCCAGATGATCTTCGAGAAGATCGGCCATCTCTGTGATTACATCCTGTTTGACGAGGCCTGGGCCGGCTTCCTCAAGTTCCACCCGATCTTCAAGGGTCGCTACGCCATGGGGCTCACCGGCCTCGATGAGAACGCGCCCGGCATCATCTGCACCCAGTCCACCCACAAGCAGCTCGCAAGCTTCTCCCAGGCCAGCCAGATCCATGTTCGTGACGAGCATTTGGCCGGCCAGCGTCGCCGCGTCGGCCACCGGCGGTTCAACGAGACGTTCCTGATGCACGCCTCCACCTCGCCGTTCTACCCGTTGTTCGCCTCGCTCGATGTCGGCGCGCAGATGATGAAGGGCCGGCAGGGCGAAGTGCTGTGGGACGACACGATCCGCCTCGGCATCGAGCTGCGCAAGAAGCTGCGCGCGATCCGCGCCGAGCTCGCCGGCCGCGAGACCGACCCCGCCCGGCAATGGTTCTTCGACCCCTTCGTACCGCAGACGGTGGAGCATGACGGCGAGACGATCGCGTGGGAGGACGTGCCCACCGACGATCTCGCCGCCAACGCGCGCCACTGGGAGCTCGCACCAGGCGCCAAATGGCACGGATTCCGCCATGTCGCCCCCGGCTACACCATGACCGACCCGTGCAAGCTCACCTTGCTCACACCAGGGTTCGATCGCGAGACCGGCGCCTACGCCGATCATGGCGTGCCGGCGCCGGTGCTGGCGCAGTATCTGCGCGAGAACCGCATCGTGCCGGAGAAGAACGACCTCAACTCCATCCTGTTCTTGCTGACCCCCGGCGTGGAAAGCAGCAAGGCCGGCACGCTGCTGTCCGCCCTGGTGTTCTTCAAGCGCCTGCACGACGACAACGCGAGGCTCGAGGACGCGATCCCCGAATTCGTCCGCAAGCGGCCGGAGCGCTATGCCGGGATGCGCCTGCGCGACCTGTGCGCCGAGATGCACGCCTATTACCGCGAGGCCCGCACCAGCTTCCTCCAGCGGGCGCAGTTCCGCCGCACCAGCTTCCCGGTCATGGCGATGGCCCCCAACCTTGCGGTGCGCGAGATGGTGCGCAACAACGTCGATTACCTGCCGCTGGCTGAGGTCCATGGTCGCATCGCCACCACGATGTGGGTGGTCTACCCGCCCGGCATCGCCACCATCGTGCCCGGCGAACGCCTCGGCGAGACCTCCCGCCCGATGGTCGAATATCTGCAGGTGTTCGAGCGCGGCGCCAATCTGTTCCCGGGCTTTGAGAACGAGATCCAGGGTCTGTACCGCGAGCGCGAGGCGGATGGGCAGATCCGCTTCTACACCTACGTGGTGCGCGAAAGCTGACAGGACAGTCTGTTCCACGGTATGGTTCCAGCAGGGAACAGTCTGCGATCATCGAGAGGTTGCGCGAGAACGAGGCCATGCTGCGCAGCCTCGGGGGTCACGCACGCGGCCCTGTTCGGCTCGCGCGCGCGGGGCGATCACCGGCCGGACAGCGACACGGATATCTTGATCGAACTGGATCCGGAGCGTCGGCTGGGTCTGTGGGACTATACAGGCGTAATCCGCGCGGTTGAGGAGCTGTTCACCGGGCACGTCGACGTGGTCAATCGCACGTCTCTGAAGGACCGTCTGGTCGAGCCCGTCACGAGGGACGCGATCTATGCCTTCTGAGGCAGAACGGGTGGGTGGGCGACTGCAGGACATCCTGGAGAACATCGACCTCGCTGTCGATTTCATTGGCTCCGTCCGAAAGGACGATCTGCCGAAGGACCAGCGCAGCGTCTACGCGGCCATCCGATGCCTGGAGATCATCTCCGAGGCCTCTCGCCACCTGCCGGACTCCTTGCGAATTCGCAACCAGGACATCGCATGGCGGAACGTCGCGGATGCCGGAAATCTCTATCGCCACGAATACCGCAAGGTTTAAGCCGCCATCGTCTGGAACACGGTGCACGAACATCTCCCGGCATTGCGGGACGTTGTCGTCCAGGAACTCGCCCGCCTCGCCCAGGACTGAGCACATCCCCCCGTCTTGAACCCCAACCTCCACCACCCCAACTGTTCGATATGGAACAGAACACCCTCTTCACGCCGCTTCACCTCGGCGCCCTTCAGCTCGACCATCGCATTGTGATGGCCCCGCTGACCCGCATGCGTTCCAGCCAGCCTGGCAACGTCCCCAACGCCCTCATGGCGGAATACTACGCCCAGCGCGCCACCAAAGGCGGCCTCCTCATTGCCGAGGCCACCCAGGTGAGCCCCCAGGGCATGGGCTACCCCGCCACCCCCGGCATCCATTCCGACGAGCAGGTTGCCGGCTGGAAGCTGGTGACAGACGCGGTGCACGCCAAAGGCGGCCGCATCGTTCTCCAGCTCTGGCATGTCGGCCGCACCTCGCATTCCTCTTTCCACAACGGCGAGGCACCCGTCTCCGCCTCCGCCATCCGCCCCGCCGGCCAGACAATGACCACCGCCTGGCAGATGGCCGACACCGAAACCCCGCGCGCCCTGGAAACGTCAGAAATCCCTGGCCTGATCCAAACCTATGTGGACGCCACGCACCGCGCCCGCGCCGCAGGCTTCGACGGCGTGGAGGTCCATTCCGCCAACGGCTATCTGCTCGACCAATTCCTCCACAACGGCTCCAACCACCGCACCGACCAGTACGGCGGCAGCATCGAGAACCGCGCCCGCCTCACGCTTGAAGTGCTGGACGCCGTCATCGCCGCCTGGGACGCGGGCCATGTCGGCATCCGCCTCTCGCCCTTCGGCACCTTCGGCGACATGACGGACAGCGACGAAACGGCGCTTTTCACCCATGTCATCGGCGAGATCGACAAGCGCCACATCGCCTATCTGCACCTGATCGAACCGCGCGCCACCCTGGCCGGCGGATCGGATGCGGTGAGCGTGGCGCCGGAAGTGGTGGCGATGTTCCGCCCGGTCTATCACGGCCGCATCATCGCCGCCGGCGGCTTCACCGAGCAGAACGCCGATGCGGCGATCGGCCCGGGCAAAGCCGATGCGGTGGCATTCGGGCGTTGGTTCATCTCCAACCCGGACCTGGTAGAGCGCATCCGCACCGGCGCTGCGCTCACGCACTACAACCGCGCCACGTTCTACGGCGGTGCCGAGGTGGGCTATACAGACTATCCGGCGCTGGCCACCGCCGACGCCTGAATTTCGGAACGCGCCGCGCGAGATCGCTCGCGCGGCGCAGGACCGCGTCAGACCACCAGGCGCCGATGCATCTCGGCCGTCAGGAGTTCCACGCGTTCGGTGAGCGATTTCACCGTGGCCGTGAGATCGGTGTTCTGCTCCATCATCCTCACCAGCAATGCGGTCTGCTCGACCATCGCCGTCTAACGGTCCTCGCTCATCTGGTGGAGGTCCTCGCGGTGCTGTGCGTCGGCCTCCGCATGCAGTTTGTCCCGGTCGGCCTGGCGGGTCTGCGCCAGCAGGATCAGCGGCGCCGCATAGGCGGCCTGCAGGCTGAACGCCAGGTTGAGCAGGATGAACGGGTATTCATCGAACACGAAGGCGCCTACGACATTGACGATGATCCAGATGGCCACCACCACCGTCTGGCCGATCAGAAAGCCCGGCGTGCCGAAGAACCGCGCGAACGACTCTGCCTTGAGCGCGAACCAGTCATCGCCGAACACCGAGGCCAGGTGGGTGTGGGGGAGGTGAAAGCGAAAGAAACGATGGCGCTGGCTTTGCGGCGCGGTCTCGGCCGCGGCGGCGGTCTGGGTCATGGCCTGTCTCCTGGGTCTGGCGTTGGGGTCTGGCGTTGGGGGCTGGCATTGCGGCTCCGACGTTGCGGGTCCGGCAAGTCTCCTAACCCGGCCAGGACGCCCAGGCCAGCCGGGCCGCCGCCAGATCCTCCAGGGCGCTGCCGACCGACTTGAACAGCGTGATCTCGCCTCCGTCCCGGCGCCCTGCGATCTCGCCCCGGCACAGCGCCGCGAGATCGCCCGCGATCGCCGCCCGCGCCAGCGCGCCGCTGGTCAGCGCCTGGGTGATGTCCCCCGCCTCCGAAAGCGCTGCATCGGTGTCGATGTACGCGCGCGCGCGGGACATCACCGCGTCATCCACCTCGCGCATCGAAGGCGTGTAGCTGCCCACCAGATCGACATGCACGCCAGGGCGCAGCCACGCGCCTTCGATCAGTGCCACGGTGGATAGGGTGGCGCAGCTGACGATGTCGCAGCAAGCCGCCTCCGCCGCCAGATCGTCGGTCGCGGCGGCATCGAAGCCGTCGGCGCGCAAGGCGGCCACCAGCCGATCGCGCCGCTCCGGGCGATGGTTCCACACCCGGACCGTGCGGATCGGCCGCACCGCCGCCATGGCCGCCGGCAGCAGGCCCGCCACATGCCCGGCCCCCACCACCAGCAGCCGCCGCGCATCGTCGCGCGCCAGATAATCCGCCGCCAGCGCAGAGGCCGCGGCCGTCCGCCGCCCGGTCAGCTCGCCGCCGTCCAGCACCGCCAGATGCCGCCCGGTCGCCCGGTCGCACAGCAGATATGTGCTGGAGACGGCGGCCATGCCAAGCCGGTTGTTGCCGGGGAACACCGATACGATCTTCACCCCCATGGTCCCGTCCGCCCCGTTGCTCCATGCCGGCATCAGCAGCAGCGTGTCGGCGTCGCCCAGCGCATGGCGATGGCGCAGCGGCGCCTCTGCCCCGGCTGCGAATGCCGCCCGCAATGCTGCGATGAGGGCGGGGAAGGGGAGGTGTTGCCGCAGCGTGGCGGCGTCGATCATGATGGGAGAGGATGACATGGGCGGCCTTGCGCGGTCTGTTCCTGGCGACGATACGGATTTCACAAAGGACAGGCGATGCAGCGTGTGGTGATCATCGGCGGCGGCGTGATCGGCTCCTCGATCGCCTATCACCTCACGCGGCATCTGGGATTTGACGGCAGCGTCGTGGTGATCGAGCGTGATCCCGCCTACGCCCGGGCGTCCTCCGCCCTGTCCGCCAGCTCGATCCGGGTGCAGTTCTCAACCCCGGTCAACATCGCGCTGTCGCAGTTCGGCCTCGAATTTCTCAAGGCGGCCGAGACGGACCTTGCGGTTGATGGCAGCGGCCCGGCGCTGGGCCTGCGCGAGCCCGGCTATCTTTACGCCGTGCCCGAACAGGGCCTCGCCGATCTGCACGCCAATCACGCGGTCCAGCGCGAAGCCGGTGCCGACGTGGCCCTGCTCGATCCGCACGCTTTGGCCGAGCGATTCCCCTGGCTCAGCACCGACGGCGTCGCGATGGGCTCACTCGGCCTGTCAGGCGAGGGCTGGTTCAACGGCCCCGCGCTCCACATGGCCCTACGCGCAAAGGCGATCGCCCAGGGCGCGCTCTTCATCGCTGGCCATGCCAGCGGCTTCCAACGCAGCCGAGGGCGCATCTTCG
>CAIQQQ010000357.1 GCA_903873995.1 uncultured Rhodospirillales bacterium | reverse complement strand
TCACCGAGATCCGCAAGCGCCTGATCGCGCCCGGCATCTCCCTCGGCGCCCTCAGCCCCGAGGCGCATGAGACGCTGTCCATCGCCATGAACCGCATCGGCGCAAGATCGGACAGCGGCGAGGGCGGCGAAGACCCGCCCGCGCCCATCCGCGCCCGAACGGCGACAACGCCAACTCCGCCATCAAGCAGATCGCCTCCGGCCGCTTCGGCGTCACCGCCGAATACCTCAACGCCTGCAAGGAGATCGAGATCAAGGTCGCCCAGGGTGCCAAGCCCGGCGAAGGCGGCCAGCTCCCCGGCTTCAAGGTCACCAGTCTGATCGCCCGCCTGCGCCACTCCACCCCGGGCGTGACGCTGATCAGCCCGCCGCCGCATCACGACATCTACTCGATCGAAGACCTCGCTCAGCTCATCTACGATCTCAAGCAGATCAATCCGGATGCCCATGTCTGCGTGAAGCTCGTCGCCCGCTCCAGCATCGGCACCATTGCCGCCGGCGTGGCCAAGGCGAAGGCGGACGCGATCCTGATCTCCGGCCATTCCGGCGGCACGGGTGCGTCCCCGCAGACCTCGGTGAAATACGCGGGCCTGCCCTGGGAGATGGGCCTGTCCGAGGCCCATCAGGTGCTGATGCTCAACCGTCTGCGCCACACCGTGCGCCTGCGCACCGATGGCGGCATCAAGACCGGCCGCGATGTCGTCATCGCCGCCATGCTCGGCGCCGAGGAGTTCGGCATCGGCACCGCCTCCCTCGTCGCCATGGGCTGCATCATGGTGCGCCAGTGCCACTCCAACACCTGCCCCGTCGGCGTGTGCTCGCAGGACGACAAGCTGCGGGAGAAATTCGCCGGCACGCCGGAGAAGGTGATCAACCTGTTCAGCTTCATCGCCGAGGATGTCCGCTACATCCTGGCCGAGCTCGGCGCGCGCAGCCTCGCTGAGATCATCGGGCGCACCGATCTGCTCCAGCAGGTCAGCCGCGGCTCCGAATGGCTGGACGACCTCGATCTCAACCCGCTGCTCGTCCAGGCCGACCCCGGCCCGCACGCCCGCTACTGCACCAACACCGGCCGCAACGAAGTCCCCGAAACACTCGACGCGCAGATGATCGCCGATGCCGGAGCCCTGTTCGAGCACGGCGAAAAGATGCAGCTGCAATACAACATCCGCAACACGCACCGCGCCATCGGCACCAAGCTGTCCAGCAAGATCGTGCGCAAATACGGCATGTTCGGGCTCCAGCCCGGCCATCTCACGGTCCGGCTGCGCGGCTCGGCCGGCCAGTCCCTCGGCGCGTTCGCCGTCCAGGGCGTCAAGCTCGAAGTCCTGGGTGACGCGAACGACTATGTCGGCAAGGGCCTGTCCGGCGCCTCCATCGTCGTCCGCCCCGCACCGTCCTCAACGCTTGCCAGCCACCAGAACACCATCATCGGCAACACCTGCCTCTACGGCGCCACCGCCGGCGAACTCTTCGCAGCCGGCCAGGCCGGCGAGCGCTTCGCCGTCCGCAACTCCGGCGCCACCGCCGTCGTCGAGGGCTGCGGCTCCAACGCCTGCGAATACATGACCGGCGGCG
>CAIQQQ010000356.1 GCA_903873995.1 uncultured Rhodospirillales bacterium | reverse complement strand
GGCGCCGTGGACGCGGTGCTGACCATGGCGCCGGACGAGACCGACAGCTGGCGCCCGCGCCCGGTGCTGGTCACCAAGGCATCCGACATGGCCGCCTGCCGCGGCATGCGCATGGGCTACGCGCCGTTGCTCGCGTTGCTGGAACCCGCCCGCGACGCCGGCCACAAGCGCCTCGCCATCATCGGCATCCCCTGTCAGGTCTACGCGCTCCGCGCCATGGAGCGCGATCTGGGCTTCGAGCGCCTCTACGTCATCGGCACGCCGTGTTCGGACAACACGACGACCGAGAACTTCCACAATTTTCTCAATCTCCTGTCAGAAGACCCGGCCAGCATCACCTACCTGGAATTCCGCGCCGACTATCACGTGGAACTCCGCTTTACGAACGGCCGCAAGCGCGAGATCCCGTTCCTGATGCTGCCGATCTCCAAGCTTCCGTCCGATTTCTTCCCGCTGACTTGCCGCACCTGCGTGGACTACACCAACGTGCTGGCCGACATCACGGTGGGCTACATGGGTGGCACCGGCCAGCAATGGCTGCTGGTCCGCAACGAGCGCGGCAAGGAGCTGCTCGACCTGCTGGGCCCGGAGGTCGTGCTCTCCGCCCCGGACGACAAAGGCAAGCGCGCCACGGCGGTCAAAGGCTTCATCGCCAACGTGGCCCGCGCCGCCGGTGGCCTGCCGGTGCGCGGCATGCCCAACTTCATGCGCCCTCTGGTCGGCTGGCTGATGCCCAAGATCGGCCCGCGCGGCCTTGAGTTCGCCCGCACCCGTGTTGAGATGAAGGCGGCCGAAACCGTGCTGCACCTGCGCCGCCATCACCCGACGAGGATGCGGAACATGATTCCGGCCCATATCTGGCGACTGCTGGAGCCCTACGGGATCACACCGGTGCCCGGCGAAACGAAGAAATCCCAGCACCCATGACAGCCAAACGGGCCATCGGAACTTTCGGCCCGGAGGCCTTCGCCTTCCTGCGCGATCTCAAGGCCAATCAGGACCGCGACTGGTTCCAGGCCAACAAGCCCCGCTACGAGACCTTCGTGCGCGAGCCCATGACGCATCTGGTCAAAGAGCTTTCCGCCGCCATGGCGTCCCGCGACCTGCCGTTGCGCGGCGATCCCAAGCGCTCGGTCTTCCGCATCAACCGCGACGTCCGCTTCTCCAAGGACAAACGCCCTTACAAAACCAACATCAGTGCCACCTTCACACGTGACGGCGAAAAAATGAGCCCGGGCCTGCTCTACGTCCATATCGACCCCGAAGGCAGCTTTGCCGCCGCCGGCTTCTACCAGCCCGAGCCGCCGAAGATCCACGCCATCCGCCAGGCCATCGCCGACGATCCCAAGGGCTTCCACGCGATGCTGGCCGGCCTTGCCGCGCATCACCTCACGATCGAACCCGACGATGACGCCCTGAAGCGCCATCCGCAAGGTTTCGGCATCACCGGCGACGAGGTGCTGGATAGCCTCATGCGCCACCGCACGCTCATTCTCCGCCACGCCCTCGCCGAGGCCGAGGCCGGCAGCGATCACCTCGCCAAAACGCTGGCCGACTTCGCCGAGGCCGCAATGCCGCTGCTGGATTTCGGCTGGCGCGCCATCTGACGGCGCCAGGTCACACGCAGAACATCCGTAGGGTGGGTTGCGCTTGGGCAACCCACCCGCTCCAGGCCGCAAAGGCTCAGATAAGTTTCAACCGACTGAACAGATCGATCAGCACCAGATTGACGTTGAACTTGAAATCATCGGTGTCCCGCACCGTCTCGACAGCCCGCATGATCGGCCACAGCTCGAACGCAGCCACCTCGCCATCGGCTGCCAACGGCACAAAATCCTCCGGCAGATCGATGTCGTAGCACTGCAACCGATCCCGGCGCAGACCCTCCGGCCGCTCCATCGCATAATCGATCGACGCCACATGCACCGCCCGCGCGGCCAGATGCCCAGGCAGCGCCGCCTCCTCCTCCGCCTCCTTGGCCAAGGTCTCCCACGCCGTCATGCCCGCCGACACGCCGCCGGCCGCCAGATGATCGAGCTTGCCGGGATCGAGCAACTTGTCCGCCGCCCGCCGCGCCACCCACAGATGCAGCCCGTCTGACCGGCGCACCAACCCGTTCACATGCACCCCCTCCGCCAGCACGCCGAAGGACGGCAAGGCGCCGCGATCGAGCGTGGCCAGACTTGGCCCATCCGGCGCGGCCCGCACATCGAACGCCTCGGCGCGATGCCGGTAACACCCCTCGTAGGCCAGGGCGCGTCCGATATCATGAAGCTGCGTCGCATCGGTCAGCGAAACGTGATCATCGGCCACGACGATCGCGTCGAACCGCCGCAAGGCCTCGCCAAAGCCACGCGCAACCCAGCCCACAGGATGGTCGCCAAGCCGGAACGCGAGGCGCTCACCCGGCAGAACGGCCGTGTTGCACGCATCGATATGCCGCTGAAATCGAGTGTCCATCAGCGCCCGCTACACCGAAGCGCCCCCGT
Organism: uncultured Rhodospirillales bacterium; assembly: GCA_903873995.1. Taxonomy (GTDB): domain Bacteria; phylum Pseudomonadota; class Alphaproteobacteria; order Acetobacterales; family Acetobacteraceae; genus CAIQQQ01. Next base: position 7,917 of record CAIQQQ010000356.1, on the reverse strand, counting down.
TGGAAAGCCGGGTTGCACGACGAACGCTTTGCAGACGCCCCCACCGGTGCCACATCCCCTGTCATGAGAAGCGCCCCCCTGACAGACAAGCCCGCCAAGACCGCCGATGACCGCAGTGCGTTCCGCACGATCGTCGAACTCCTCCCCTATCTCTGGCCGCACGGCGAGCCAAAGACCCGCATCCGCGTGGTCCTGGCCGCGCTGTGCCTGGTGCTCGCCAAGATCGCCACCGTCTACATCCCCGTGCTGTACAGCCGCGCCGTGGACGCGCTGGCGCCCGGCCAGGCGATGCTGGTGATCCCCATCGGCCTGATCGGCGCCTACGGCCTGGTGCGAATCGCCAGCGCCGGCTTCGGCGAGCTGCGCGATGCGATATTCAGCGCCGTGCAGCAGGGCATCGTCCGCAAGGTCGGCATGCAGAGCTTCCGCCACATGCACAACCTGTCGCTCCGCTTCCATCTCGACCGCCAGACCGGCGGCCTGTCGCGCAACATCGAGCGCGGCACCACCGGCATCGACTCGGTGCTGCGCCTGGCCGTGTTCAACATCCTACCGACCCTGTTCGAGGTCGTGCTGGTCACCGCCATCCTGTGGAACCTGTTCGACTGGCGCTTCGCAGCCGTCACCTTCTCGGCCGTGGTGATCTACCTGTCCTTCACCATGGGCTTCACCAACTGGCGCGTGAAGTTCCGCCGCACCATGAACGAGATGGACAGCGACGCCCGCACCAAGGCGATCGACTCGCTGCTCAACTACGAGACGGTGAAATATTTCGGCAACGAGCGCCACGAGGCGACCCGGTATGACGGCGCGCTCCGCCGCTACGAAACAGCCGCGGTCAAAAGCCAGGTCACGCTCAACATGCTCAACATCGGCCAGGCCATCATCATCTCCCTGGCGCTCGCCTTGGTCATGCTGATGGCCGCCCAGGGCGTGCGATCAGGCACCATGACGGTTGGCAAGTTCGTGCTTGTGAACACCTATCTGATGCAGCTCTACCAACCGCTCAACTTCATCGGCTTCGTCTATCGCGAGATCAAGCAGGGCCTGGTGGACATGGAGCTGATGTTCCGGCTGCTCGGCACCAACGCCGAGGTCGCCGACCGCCCAGGTGCCACCGCCCTTCCCTCAGGCCATCACGCAGCCGAGGTGGTGTTCGACAACGTCACCTTCGGCTACCGCCCGGACCGGACCATCCTCCACGGCCTCAGCTTCACCGTGAAACCGGGCCATAGCCTCGCAATCGTAGGGCCCACCGGCGCCGGCAAATCCACCATCAGCCGCCTGCTGTTCCGCTTCTACGACGTCGGCACCGGCGCCGTCCGCATTGACGGGCACGACATCCGCGACCTCACCCAGGACAGCCTGCGCACAGCCATCGGCGTCGTGCCGCAGGACACGGTGCTGTTCAACGACACCATCGGCTACAATATCGCTTATGGCCGCCCGGGCGCCACCCAGGGCGAGATCGAGCAGGCCGCCCGCATGGCGCAGGTGCACGACTTCGTCCTCCGCCTGCCGGATGGCTACAACACCAAGGTGGGCGAGCGTGGCCTCAAGCTCTCCGGCGGCGAGAAGCAGCGCGTGGCGATCGCCCGCACCATCCTTAAGAACCCCCGCATCCTGATCCTGGACGAAGCGACCAGCGCGCTCGACACCCGCACCGAGCAGGACATCCAACACGCCCTACGGAGCCTGGCTCGGGACCGCACCACGCTCACCATCGCCCACCGCCTCTCCACCGTGACGGACGCCGACCAGATTATCGTGCTCGACCAGGGCGTGATGGTGGAACAGGGCACGCATCACGAGCTGCTGGCGCAGGCCGGCGTCTATGCCCGCATGTGGGCGCTGCAGGCCGAGCAGCAGGACATCCCCGAACCCGCCATCGCTTGACCCGAACCGCGAAAGACGCACATGCCCCACGAATCCGACGCTGCCCCGGACGACCTTAACCATGCCGGCGCCATCGTCGACCAGGCGATCGGTTACATGACCGGCCAGAACATCTCCGGCATCGCCATGGCGTCTGCCCTATTGGGCGCGGCGCTGACCATGCTGGCCCGCACCCTGTCGGAGGACGAGGTGGTTCGGATCCTGGCCCAGGCGTCTGACAGCGTGCGCGCTGGCGAGTTCCGCGCGCCTCCCGCTTGACCTTTCGCCACAGGATCGTCATAAGGCCCGTCCTGCTCTGACCCGTCATGGTGCCGCCGTGGCGCGTTTTGCTATTCGTCCATCCGGGGAATTCAACATGTCTCGCCGCTGCCAGATCACGGGCAAGGGTGTCCTTTCGGGCAACAACGTCTCGCACGCCAACAACAAGACCCGCCGCCGTTTCCTGCCCAACATGCAGGAATCGTCGATGCTGTCAGACATCCTGGGCTCGAGCGTAACCATGCGCCTGTCCACCCGCGGCATTCGCACCGTCGAGCACAATGGCGGGATCGACGCGTTCCTGCTCAGCACGCCCAACCGCAAGCTGCCGCCCGAGGCAATGACCCTGAAGCGCCGCATCATCAAGGCGCGCGACAAGAAGGCCGCCTCCGCCGCCGTCTGACGACCTGAGCGGCCGGCCTATGGGCCGGCCGCGTTAACAGGCTGTTCGCGCTTGTCGGCCACTATCGCCCCGACATGCAGAACACAGCCCCCCTCGCGTCATATGTCCTGTCCCTTGCAGCAGTTTGTTCTGCCGCCGGCATTGTCGTTTCTGTCGGGCTGTGGCGCAGGCTGAGCGCCGCGCAACGGATGTGCGAAGCTGCCAGAGACGGGGAGGCCAGCGTCACGCGCTCGCTTCGCCTGTTCGCCCAGGAGCTTCAGGGCCTCGTCCTCAGCCTACGCGGCCAGGCGGACAGGCTGGTCTGTGAGGCCCACCCCGCCGGCCATGCGGTCGCCGCCGCCGCAACCCAGCTCGGAGCGCTGGCCGATGAGCTCGGCCACCATCTGACCCCGGCCAGCCTGCAACGCGCGCTCGACTGCGAGACCGTGTCCCTCGATGCTCTCGTGGCGGAGGCGGTGGCCAGCCTCTCCGCCATCCTGTCACCCGGTCAGCGCACGTGGCGTGTGTCCGGCCCGCCAGTCCTACTCTGGGCAGATCGCCGCGGCCTGCGCCAGGTTCTGGCTCGTCTGCTTGGCGAGGCGATCCGGTCCTCCGGGCAGAACGACTGGATCGAGATCACCTGGCAGATCGAGGCCGATCACCTGATTCTCACGGTGGAGGACGAGGGCGCCGGCACGGCCACCCCAGGCTCTATAGGGGCCAACGATGAACGGCCCGGGCCGGACAGCCGTGGCATCGGCCTGCGCCTGGCATTAGCCCGTATGCTGATCGAGGCCCATGACGGCACGATGGAGGTCGAGGCGCTGCCCCGCATCGGCACACGCGTCACGGTATGGCTACCGGCGAGCCGCCTGCGCCACACAACAGAGCCAGCCCTTGCCGACGCCACGGCCTGACCGCCTCCGCGAAGCGCATCAGGACCCGGCGGCGAGCGCCAGACGCTGCCACGCCAGCGCCCCCAGCATCGCGGCGTTGCCCAGCAGCACCGCAGGCCCCGCCAAATTCATCGCCGCGGAAAACCTGCGAAACCCCGCCCGCCCCGCAACCCCCACCACCATCAGCCCCGGCACGGTGCCAAGCCCAAAGGCTGCCATGGCCATCGCCCCACGCCCCGGATCGGGCGCGGCCGCCGCCACGGCCAGCGCCGCATACAAAAACCCGCACGGCAGGAACCCCAGCACAGCGCCCAACAGGAAACCACCCCAGGCGCGCCTGCGATCGATCCCCCGCGCCAGGGCGGCAATCCGCCCGGCCCAGGGCGCGGCCGGCAGCGTAAGCCGCGCAACACCGGGCCAAATCCGCTGGATCGCCTGGGCCGCGAACATCACCGCCCCCACGCCCAGCAAGACAGCCGGCAGGCCCCGCAGCCCCGGCACCGCGCCGAGCACCCGGCCCGAGCCGGACGCAAGCGCACCAAGCCCCGCATAGGTCACCAGCCGCCCCGCGTGATACGGCACCAACAGCCCCTGCGTGACACGATGGCGCTCGCACAGCCGCGTCCGCGCAACACCTGCCAGACGGCCCGAGACCTGCGCCAGCACGAACGGCCCGCACATCGGCCCGCAATGCACCAGGCTGCCCACCGCGCCGGCCACCAGCAACGACATAAACAGCCCAGGACCGGCCAGAACGCCATCCGGCCCGCACAAAGCCGAAAGCACGCCGAGATGATCGATCATTCACACTCCGCCCACGTTGCGCAGACCGGTCTCCCATGCGCCGGTCGGGCCACAAGCTCCTTGATCTGCATCAACTCCACGATCCACACGCAATGCCAGTGTCCTGCAAGTTTCTGGCGTCAGGCCGTGACAGCAGAAGGGGCAAGGATATGGACGACGATACTGCAGATGCCGCCGTGGGCGTGGCGATGGTACCCCTCTGCCTCCTGGGACTGCTCCTGGCCGCAAGGGCGCATGACAACGAGATCTACCTGTTCGGCTTCTCGCTGGCCGCCTTCACCGCCCTGTTCGGCTTCAGCCTGATCAAGCGCCATTACGACATGAAGGACAGGCCCCTCCCGGCCACGCCGGTTCAGGCGAACGATCATGTCTGACCACACGCTCCAGGCCATGCCGGTCGTCTACAACGAAGAGGTCGTGCGCAAATTCATGATCGCCGCCATGTTCTGGGCGGTGATCGCGTTCACCCTCGGAACCTATCTGGCGCTCGAGCTCACCTGGCCCACGTTCAACCTCGGCTATTCCTTCACCAATTTCGGCAGGCTCCGCCCGGTCCACACCTCGGCCGGCATCTTCGCCTTCGGCGGCTCGATGCTGTTCGGCACAGCGATGCATGTCGTCCAGCGCACCTGCCGCGCCAGGCTGTGGGGCGGTCCGGCGCTCGCGAATTTCATCTTCTGGGGCTACCAGTTCTTCATCGTCATGGCCGCCCTCAGCTATGTCATGGGCTACAGTAAAAGCCGCGAATACGCCGAGCCCGAATGGCATATCGATCTCTGGCTCACCCTGATCTGGGTGCTCATGACCATCGTCTATGTCGGAACCCTGCTGCGCCGGGCCGAGCCGCACATCTACGTGGCAAACTGGTTCTACCTCGCCTTCCTCATCACGGTGGCGATGCTCCACATCGTGAACAACCTGTCACTGCCCGTGTCGTTCTTCGGCGCCAAAAGCTATTCGCTGTTCTCCGGCGTGCAGGACGCGATGGTGCAATGGTGGTATGGCCACAACGCCGTGGGCTTCTTCCTGACCGCGGGCTTCCTTGGCATGATGTATTACTTCATCCCCAAGGCCGCCAACCGCCCGATCTATTCCTACCGGCTCTCCATCGTCCATTTCTGGGCGCTGATCTTCCTCTATATCTGGGCCGGCCCGCACCACCTGCACTACACCGCCCTGCCCGACTGGACCCAGACTTTGGGCATGGCCTTCTCCATCATGCTGTGGATGCCCTCCTGGGGCGGCATGATCAACGGCCTCATGACCTTGTCGGGCGCCTGGGACAAATTGCGCACCGATCCCGGCCTTCGCTTCTCCGTCACCGCCGTGGGCTTTTATGGCATGGCCACGTTCGAAGGCCCGGTGATGTCCATCCGCTCGGTGAACTCGCTCAGCCACTACACCGATTGGGGCATCGGCCACGTTCATTCCGGCGCCCTCGGCTGGGTCGCCTTCATCAGCTTCGGCGCGATGTACTATCTCATTCCCGTGCTGTGGAAACGCCCCGCCATGTGGTCCCAGCGCCTGGTCGCCTGGCATTACTGGATCGCAACGCTCGGCATCGTCTTCTACATCACGTCGATGTGGGTCGCCGGCATCATGCAGGGCCTGATGTGGCGCGCCTATGACAGCTTCGGCTTCCTCCAGTATTCGTTCATCGAATCCGTCGTGGCCGTCCATCCCTTCTACATCATCCGCATGATCGGCGGCGTCTGCTTCCTCGCCGGCGGCCTGATGATGGCCTTCAACATGTTCATGACCATCCGCGACCCGCAGGACTCCCGCCAGGGATTTCCGTCCGGCCTCGCCGTGGCCGGGGAGTAGAGCCATGTTCGGTGGACGTTTCACACACGGCATGATCGAGCGCAACGCGATGCTGCTCCTGGTCCTGTCGCTGATCGTCGTCTCCATCGGCGGCATCGTCGAGGTGGTGCCGCTGTTCACCATCGAAACGACGGTCGAGCACGTGAAGGGCGTGAGGCCCTACACCCCGCTCGAACTGATGGGCCGCAACATCTATGTCCGCGAAGGCTGCTATCTGTGCCACAGCCAGCAGATCCGCGGCCTGCGCGACGAGGTCGAGCGCTACGGCCATTACTCGCTCGCCGCCGAGAGCATGTATGACCACCCGTTCCAATGGGGCTCCAAGCGCATCGGCCCGGATCTCGCGCGCGTCGGCGGCAAGTATTCCAACGACTGGCACGAGGCGCATCTCATCAACCCGCAATCGCTGGTGCCGGAAAGCCTCATGCCCTCCTACAGTTTCCTCGCCACAACACCGGTGGCAACCGAGGCGATCGCCGAGCATCTGCGAACCAGCCGTGCTGTCGGCGTCCCCTACACGGACGAGCAGATCGCCAACGCCTCGGCCGACCTGCAGGCGCAGGGCGCCCCCAACGCCGACACCACAGCGCTGCTCAAGCGCTACCCCAAGGCCAACATCGTGATCGGCCCCAACGCCGACATCAGCGAGCTCGATGCCCTCGTGGCCTATCTCCAGGTGCTCGGCACCATGGTCAATTTCGCCGACACCAGCACCGAAAGCCTGCAGCAATGACACTCGTCTGGCAGATCATCGAGTGGCTGGTCCGCTACGGCATCGTCGCCATCGTCACGGTCTTCGTGCTGATCGCGCTCACCACCTACTGGCCCAGCCGCCGCGCGCAGATCGAACGCAACGGCCTCATCCCCCTGCAAGACGACCGGTAAGGAGGTCCTGATGCCCACCAAGATCGAGAAGGACAGCCTGACCGGGACAAACACCACCGGCCATGACTGGGACGGCGTGCGCGAGCTCGACAATCCGCTGCCGAAATGGTGGCTCTATACCTGGCTCGTCTGCATCGCCTGGGCCTTCGTCTGGTTCGTGCTGTATCCGTCGATCCCGCTCGGCACCACCTACTGGCACGGCGTGCTCGGCGCCTCGACCCGCGCTGAGGTGGACCGAGACGTGGCAGCCGTCACGGCGCGGCGTGCCGGTGTGATGAACAAGATCGCAGCCGAGCCCTACGATGCGATCCGCGCCCAACCGGCGCTTCTGGAGGCCGCGCAGACCGCCGGGCGCATCGGCTTTGCCAACAACTGCCAGCCCTGTCACGGCGCGGGCGGCGGCGGCGCCATCGGCTACCCCGCACTTGCGGCCGGCGCCTGGATCTGGGGCGGCCGCGTCGAGGACATCGAGCTCACCCTCCAACACGGCATCCGCAGCGGCGATCCGGACGCAAGGATCGGCCAGATGCCGCGCTTCGGCGCGGACGGCATCCTCACCGCCCCCCAGATCGAACAGGTCGCCGACTATGTCATGACGCTCTACCAGACACCGCGGAAGGACGCGGCCGAGGCCGACGTCAAGGCCGGCGCCGCCCTGTACGCCGAGAACTGCGTGGCCTGCCACGGCGAGAATGCCAAGGGCAACCGCGAACTCGGCGCTCCCGCATTGGCCAGCCGCGTGCATCTCTACGGCGGCGCCCGCGAGCAGGTGGTGGCCCAGATCACCCAGCCGCGCCTGGGCGTGATGCCGGCCTGGAACCAGCGCCTGGACGCCGCAACCATCAAGAGTCTCGCCCTCTACGTCCACGACCTCGGCGGGGGCGAATAGACCCATGCCCCGCGTCAGCGCCCTGGCTCGCGCCGAGCAACTCAGGGCGGAGGAGGAAGGGCGGCATCTCTACGCCAACCGCG
>CAIQQQ010000355.1 GCA_903873995.1 uncultured Rhodospirillales bacterium | reverse complement strand
CCCGATGGTCCTGCCCGACCGCTTCCTCGAACACGACGCGCCGGCGAAGCAATGGGTCGATGCCGGGCTCACCGCTGGGGATATCGAGCGGACGGTGCGCGAAGCCTTGGTTTGATGGCGAAGGCCAGGGCGGATCAGCTTCTGGTCGATCGCGGGCTGGTGGAGAGCCGGAGCCGGGCGCAGGCGCTGATCCTGGCGGGCAAGGTGTATTCCGGTGACCGGCGCGTGGAGAAGGCCGGCCAACCGATGGCCGAGGATGCGCCGCTCGACGTGAAGGGCCAGGACCATCCGTGGGTGTCACGCGGAGGTTTGAAGCTTTCGCATGGGCTGGAGGCGTTCGGGTTCTCGCCGGCCGGGCTTGTCTGCCTCGATGTCGGTGCCTCCACGGGCGGGTTCACGGATGTTCTGCTCACGCAAGGTGCTGCGAAGGTCCACGCCGTCGATGTCGGGCACGGGCAGCTCGCCTGGAAGCTGCGCAGCGATGCGCGCGTGGTGGTGCATGAGAAGACCAACGCGCGGCATCTGACCGCAGCGCAGGTGTCGGATCCGATCGGGGCGCTGGTGTGCGATGCGAGCTTCATCGGGCTGGCCACGTTGCTGCCGGCGCCGCTGTCGCTGTGCGTGCCGGGGGCCTGGGCGGTGGCGCTGATCAAGCCGCAATTCGAGGCCGGGCCAGGCCAGGTCGGCAGCAAGGGCGTGGTGCGCGATCCGGCGGTGCACCGGGAGGTGTGCGACCGGGTGGTTGCGTGGTGGAGCGCCCTGCCCGGCTGGCGTGTTCTTGGCGTGAGCGAAAGCCCGATCACTGGCCCTGAGGGGAACCGGGAGTTTCTGATCGGGGCCGCCTTTGAGCCGGCTCAGGACGCGAGGATCGCCTCGACCATCTCCTGAACCTCCAGCGCTTCCTGCAGCGTGGCCAGATGATGCGCCTCGCCTCCGGTCATGCGGGCGACGCCTTCGAGCTGGCGGCGAAGGGCGGCCGGGCGGGCGCGTTCGTTGGGCATCGCGTCCACGTCCGGCACCCACACACCGGTGTCCGACTGCCGCTCGGCGATCGACCAGTCGCGCAGGCGGATGGCGCCGTGCTCGCCGCGAAGGGTCCAGGCGTTGTGGTCGTCCTTGGGGGTGTTGCCGACATTGCCGGTGAGGTTGACCGGGATCGCGCCGGCCATGAGCTTTGCGCGGATGTCGAACTCCGAGCGGTTGTCCTCCGGAAACTGGACGAGCGCCTCGTTGAGCGTCAGAGGCCCGAGCAGGCGCCGGCTGAGGAACAGGAAATGGGAGACCACCTCGCGCGTGAAGCCGCCTTCCTCGCGGCGGTCAAGCCAGGAGGCGGCGTCGTGCTGCCAGGGGCGGGGCCAGACCCGGAAGGCGACGTCGATGGTGAGGGACTGCAACGCGCCGAGCTCGGGCAGCCATTCGATGAGGCGGGCGACAGCCAGCGAGGAGGCGAAGGGGAAGTTCACCGCGGCACGGGCCTGGGCATGCTCGGCCACGAAGGCTCGGGCGGCGGCGAGGTCGACGGAGAGCGGCTTTTCACAGAACAGCGACTTTCCGGCGGCCAGCGCTGCCGCGCCATGCGCCAGGTGGCTGGCCGGCGGGGAGGCGACATAGACGCAGTTGCACGCCTCGATCACCTCGACGGCCGTGGGACAGCCGTGCAGCGCCGGCACGGCCGCCACGATGCGCGCCACCGCCACCGGCTGCGGGTCCCACACGCCAGCCAGTTCCACGACGTCGGGCGTGGCAAGCGCTGCCGTGGCCAGCCGTTCGCCCATGATGCCCGCGCCGATGATTCCCAGACGAAACATGCCAGTCCTCTTGCTTACCAAGCTGATACTTGCGCGCGGCACGCCGGAGCGCCATAGGCGGCGCAGCAAAGAGGACCCGCGTCATGCGCCCATCCGGCAGGACTTTCGATCAGCTCCGCGAGGTATCCATCGCACCGGGCTTCTCCCATCATGCCGAGGGGAGCTGCATCATCCGCATGGGCCGCACCGAGGTGCTGTGCACCGCGAGCGTGGAAAGCCGGGTGCCGCCGTTTCTGCGCAACACCGGCAAGGGCTGGGTGACGGCGGAATACGGCATGCTGCCACGCGCCACCCATTCACGCGGCGAGCGCGAGGCGGCGAAGGGCAAGCAATCCGGGCGGACGCAGGAGATCCAGCGGCTGATCGGCCGGTCGCTGCGCGCGGTGACCGACCTCAAGGCGATGGGGGAGATGTCCATCACGCTCGATTGCGACGTGTTGAACGCGGATGGCGGGACGCGTTGTGCTGCGATCACCGGCGCATGGGTGGCGCTCAATCTTGCGTTTCGGCATCTGGTGAAGATGAACGTACTGGGGTCGGTGCCGTTGGTGGGACAGGTTGCTGCGGTGTCCTGCGGGCTGTTCGATGGGCACGCGGTGCTCGATCTGGATTATGCCGAGGATTCGGGGGCGGAGGCGGATGCCAATTTCGTGCTGACGGCCGATGGCGGCATCTGCGAGATCCAGGCGACGGCCGAGAAGCGGTCGTTCACGCCCGCGCAGTTCGCAGCCCTGATGGCGCTGGCCGAGGCTGGCTGCGGCCAGCTTCATGCTGCCCAGCTTGCCGTGTTGGGGGCCTGATGGCGCGGCGGCTGACCTCGGGCGGCCGGCTGGTGCTGGCGACGCACAACAAGGGCAAGCTTGCGGAGTTTGCCGCACTTCTGGCGCCCTTCGGCATCCAGACCGTATCTTCGGGCGAGCTGGGGCTTGCAGAGCCTGAGGAGCCGGCGCCGGATTTCGTGGGGAATGCGAGGATCAAGGCGTTGGCGGCGACCACCGCGTCCGGCGCGCCGGCGCTGGCCGATGACAGCGGGTTCTGCGTGGCGGCCCTGGGCGGCGCGCCGGGGGTGCATTCCGCGCGCTGGGCTGGCCCCACCAAGGATTTTGACCTCGCCATGGCGCGGGTGCAGGCCGAGCTTGGCGCGGGCGATGACAGCCGGGCCTGGTTTGTCTCGGCGCTTTGCCTCGCCTGGCCCGATGGCCATACCGAAACCTTCGTGGGCCGCGCCGAGGGCTCGCTGGTGTGGCCGCCGCGGGGGACGGGCGGTTTCGGCTACGATCCGATGTTTGTCCCGGCGGGCGGGCTTGAGACCTATGGCGAGATGAATGCCGAGGCCAAGCACGCGACCAGCCATCGCGCCCGCGCGCTGCAGGCCCTGCTTGCGGCCTGCGTGGGATAGGGGCGATGGCGGGGCAGGCACGCGATCACCGGCTGGATTTCTTTCGCGGCGCTGCGTTGTTCTTCATCTTTGTCGATCATATCCCCGACAATATGGCGAGCTACCTCACCCTGCACAGCGTTGCGTTCTCCGATGCGGCCGAGGTGTTCATCTTCATCTCCGGCTACACCGCAGCGCTGGTGTACGCCCGGGCGATGGCGCGTGAGGGGTGGCTGATGGCATCGGCCCGCATCATGCGCCGGGTGTGGCAGCTCTATGTCGCGCATCTGTGCCTGTTCATGATCTACAACGCCGAGGTGGCCTACACCGTGCGGCGGTTCAACAATCCGCTGTTCATCGAGGAGCTGAACGCCGGCGCGTTCCTTGACGATCCGGCCGCGACCGTGGTGCGGGTTTTGCTGCTGCAATTCCAGCCGAATTTTCTGGATATCCTGCCGCTTTACATCGCTCTGCTGGCGACATTCCCGCTGGTTCTGCTGGCGATGCGGCGGCATCTGCTGCTGGCACTGATCCCATCTGTTCTGCTGTACGCCGCTGTCCGGATCTGGGGCCTCAACATGCCCGGCTATCCCGATGGCCGGACCTGGGTGTTCGATCCGTTCGCCTGGCAGTTGCTGTTCGTGATCGGCGCGGCGTTCGGGCTTTCGGGCGCGCGCGGCGCGGTCCTGGTGAAGCCGCGGCCCTGGCTGTTGCCGGCGGCTTTCGTTGCGTGCGCGGCCGGCCTTGTCATCCAAGGCAGCTGGATACTCAACGACCTGTTCGACACGCCTATGGTGTTGCACCGCGCGTTGTGGCCGGTGGAGAAGACCACGCTCTCGCCGCTGCGGATCGCGAACATGCTGGCGCTGGCGTTCGTGGCGGCCAAACTGATTCCGGTTGATGCTGGGTTTCTGCGGCGCCGCCCGGCCTGGCTCGTGGTGCTGTGCGGACAGAACTCGTTGGAGATGTTCTGTCTGTCCATTCTGCTGTCGCTGATGGGGAATGCGATTTTTTCTGTGGCCGGAACGACCCCACTGGTACAAATTGGCGTGAATGGCGGCGGCATTGCCGTTTTGTTGGGATTTGGATTGCTTTTGGCGTGGTTCGACGGCGGTGGGCGCTTGCCGCGACCGGCCCCGCGCCCTGGCCACCGGGAGGATGCGTGACGCTGCGCCGGATGTGCCTCACTTTTGCCGTTCGCCTGAGCGCTGCCGTTGCGGCCGGCATGGTTGTGGCCGGAGCCGCGCACAGCCAGCCCGCCTGCCCGATTCCGGACGATCTGGCGCTGAGTGGGATCACCCTGCCGCATGCACGCGCCGCCGTGCTGGCGCGCAAGCGGCTGGTGATCCTGGCGGCCGGCGGTGTCGCCACGGCCGGGATGATGGCCCGCGGGGACGCCTACACCTACCCTGCGCGGCTTGCGACGCGGCTTACGCACATGCTGCCTGGCGTTTCGGTGCAGGTTGCGAACCGGGGCGTCATCGGCACCTCCCCCCTGTCGCGCGCGGCGCGGCTTGGGGAGGACCTGTCTGAGATCCATCCGGACCTCGTGATCTGGGCGCCGGGATCGACGGAGGCCGGACAGTCCGACGATCCTGACAGATTTGCTGCGAGCCTCCTCGAGGGGGTGGACCTGGTGCAGGGCGCCGGGGCGGACGTGATGCTGATCGATCTGCAATACGCGCCCTCCATCGCGCGGGTGGTCAATCTCGTGCCTTACAATCAGGCGATCGCCGGTGTGGCCAGCAGCCGGGAGGTGCCGCTTTTGCGGCGCAGCGAGCTGATGCGTCTCTGGGCGGAGCAGGATGTCGTCAATCTCGACGATGCGCCGCCGGATCAGCGCGTTGTCATCATTCGCCGGCTGTTTGAGTGTCTTGCCGATGGACTTGCCACAGGAATTGAAAGTGCCGTGAAATGAAGCGCCGCGACTGGCTTCGCCTGGCTGGCCCAGCTCTCGCAGGCCCGACTTTGATTGGATTGGGCCTCATTGCAGCCCCACATGCGGCCCATGCCGGTGGCGTGCTGGCTGAGCGGTTCTTCTCGCCGATCCTGGGGCGGACCTGGCCTTACAACGTCTATCTGCCGCAGGGCTACGAGCACGGCACGCAACACTATCCGGTGGTCTATATGCTGCACGGCGCCTCACAGGACGAGGCAGCCTGGGTGCGGGACGGCAGCATCGATGCGCTGGCGGACAAGCTGATCGCGCGCGGGGATATCCCGCCTTGCATCATCATCATGCCGGCTGGGTGGATGACGTGGTACACCGACGCGCCGGACAGGATCGAGACGGCATTCGTTTCTGATCTGATCCCCGAGATCGAGCGCCGCTATCGCACCCGCATGCGCCGCGAGGGGCGGGTGATCGCCGGGTTCTCGATGGGCGGATACGGCGCGATGCGGCTGGCGCTGGGCCATCCCGAGCTGTTCTCGGCGGCCGCCCTGATGAGCCCTGCGATCTATGCGCCGCTGCCGCCGGCCGATTCCTCCGCACGGCTGGTGCCGGCGTTTCAGACCAACGGCGTGTTCGATCCGCAGATTTGGTCGCGGCAGAACTGGCCGGCCCTGCTGGACGGTGTGGCCAGAACCCATCTTATCGTGCGGATGCATATCAGCTCCGGCGCGCAGGACCATTTTCACGCCAATCTGGCGGCCGAGGCGTTCTATGCAGCCTGGCGGCAGCGCGGATGGCCGGCCGAGCTGCATGTGGAGCCGGGGCAGCACGATTTCCCGTTTTGGCGGAAGATTGCACCGGGGGCACTGCGATATCTGTTGAATCCGGGTTCGATGGTGATCGCAAGGTCCCGGGTGTCAGCTCCCTGACCGTGCCTGGACGGACGCCCAAGCTCTTTGTTTCGTCGCGTGGTTCATGCGTTCGGTCGGCCCGACCCGCGACGCTCACGCTCTTGTGGCATGATAGTGTGGTTGTGTTCTTAGCGTCCTTACTCCGGTCTTGACCGATCTTGTGGCGTGATCACGCCGCGAAATTCTTCTCGATCTCGTCCATCGCATCGAGAAAGACCCGCTTGAAGCGGCTTCCGTCGATGGCCGGCGCCTTCAGCAGCAATCCCAGCACACGGTCCTGTTCCACGCGCTGTCGCAGGCCTTGCAGCATCGAAACTTCACCCGCGGTGATTCCGGCGTCGATTTCGTCTCGCAGACCGGCCAACAGGGTTTGCTGATGGTCATCGATCGCAGCGACGAGCGCTGCAGGATCATCGTCCGAGCCGTTCTGCTCCAGGGCCTGTTGGAGCCGTTGCAGTTCCGCCCGCAGTTCGCCGGGAATGCGAGCCCATCGGGTCAGCAGGAATTTGCGCTGCGCCATGATGCGTGTCGGCTTCGCAACTCCTGTCGCGTCACGACGGGCCTTCAGCAGGTCCTGTAGCAGGCCGCCGCTTGCAAGGGTCTGGAGCGTGCTGGCCGCTTTGCTGTAGCGCCCTTCCGCCGCGGCATCTGATGCGCTGTTCCATGCGAACCTCGCCTTCGCGATCATATCCGCAACGTCTTGGCCGGTGCCCGCACCGGTTCGAGTGGCCTGCAGGTAGACGGCTTCCAAGCTTTGGAACAGCTTGACATAGCGCTCCTCGTCGGTGCCTGCGGCGGACGCCGTGCCCGCTGGCGGGAACTGAAATCCCATAACGCGCTCGACCCAGGCCTTCCGCAGGCCTGCGATGTCTGTGCTCACGATCATCTCCCGTTCGTTCACGACGGCTCCACGCATCGACTCGGTTTTCTTATGCTGCCCGGCAATCAGATGCGTTTCTCATATTCTTCACGGAAATTTTGGTAGGATTCCTTGATTGTTTGGACATCCTCCTTCGAGGTATTGCTGTTGTTAATCATGTCTTTAATTGTTTCATCTTCTGTATTCAGGTGTTCGAGAAGCTCTTCCTTGGTCATCTGCTGTGCGGTGTCCTGGTCAATCTTGCGGCCAAACTCGTGATCTTCGCGGGACCATGTGTCGGAGGTCTCCTCGCTCTTCGAATCTGAGATTCGCCGCTTTGCCTCCTTTTCCAGATTGTCGAACATGTGCTCGACATCGCGGATGTCGCGCTCGGAGGTGTTGCCGTTCTTGGCCAGCTCGCGCATGTCACGCAGCGTCTCTTCGCGCCCTTTGATCAATTCCTCCAGGGTCGTCTGATCGATGCCGCGGTTCTGTTCGTTGTCCTCTCGGTCGCGGATGACCTGCATCCGTCGCTCCTCGATCTGGCGCAGCTTCTCTTCCCGCTTGGACCGGCGCTGCTCGTGGAACTCGTTTTCCTGCTCGATGGATTTCTGCCGTCGGTCGGACTGCGATTTCTTGACATCCTGCATCTTGATTGTCTGCAGCTCGGACGGCGAGGCGGTCGGATTCTTTTTCTTGTAAAAGTTAAGCGAACGCTGCTCCGGCGGTTTCAGTGATTCAGGATCTATCTGCTCCTGTTGGTCGCTTGGCGGCAACGTGTCCTTGATCCCTTCAATCTCTTGCTTCAGGAAATCACGATATGTGTGATCGTTTGTTTTGATGGTCTCACGTATCTGGGTCTTAATCTTGTCGATCACGACATGCGCCGAGCCGAAATCATCGAGCTTTGGCATGTCCTCGGTCTCCAGGCGCTCCTCATCATAGGGACCAAGCTTTTTGACAGCCTCCACCCATCTCTTACACTGATCGGTGCGGTCCTGCAGTTGCTTGTCAATACTTTCGCATACCTGTTGGTGCCGCTTGCGGCATTCCTCCAGGCGGGAGTCGTTCTCGTCGAGTTCCTTTTCGATCCGCTCCAGTGTTTCACCGGAGGCTTTTTTTTGTACATTGAGCAACTGCGTCTCAGTGGTGACCTTGAGCAACTCGATTTCCACCACCTTCTGTCGTGGATTGTATGTGCCGACATCGTGAAGTGTCATCAGATCGCTGACCACCGGCACCGAATCGGCCACCGACTTGCAAAGCATCTTGAGCATTTCATTGGCTTTGCCGTCGGCCTTCAGAATCGCCTCGTCCGCCTTGTCTGTCTCCCCGATTTTCTTCAGTTGCTCGGCCTCTTCGCGAAGCTCGATCGCCTCGTTCCCAAGCTTCATGGCATCCACCAAGTCGAGCCCTGAGGATACGAAGGGGACGATCCCGGCCATGAACTTTGCCGTATCGACCAGCGCGTCGATCGGCAAATGATCCTGCTGATTTTGGAGTTGTTGCAGCTTGGACTGCAGCTCAGACATTTCTGTCGTCACCTTGTTATGAGACTTTATCTGTAGCTGAGCCTTGACGGCCAGGCCTTCAATCTCGAGCAGCATCTCGTTGCGTTTCCGTTCCACTTCCTCCTTGGTCGGAGGGCGCTTGCGCTTGAGCAGATCCTCCTCGCCGCCGTTGTTGGAGCTCTCGGAGTTGGTCTCGGACGAGCCGCCTTCCCCTCCGCCGCCTTTCCCACGGAATTTGGTCAACAGGATGAACGCACCGACGATGGCCAGAAAGGGAAGCATATGCCGACCTCAAGCAGAAAAGGACAGAGCTGGTGTCGGATCAGCCGACAAGCTTACGTACGTGATCGTATTTCTCGGCGAGGGTGTCGTGTATTTCGCCCAGCCGATTGATCGCCTCTTCCCGCTCGCCTGGGGAAAGTTCGGGATCGTCGACCACCTTGAGCAATCCCATGCCCTCGCCGCGCAGCTCCGAAAACAGCTTGGCAAGCTCGTCAAGAGCTCTCTGCGCCGCCGTGTCGCCCTCTGACTGGCCAAGCTGAACGCTGGAGGCGTTGATCTGCATCTGTTGCAAGACCGGCAACGAGAGCCCGTCCTGCTCCTGACGGTCGAGCTTGCCGAGGAGTTCCTTGGGGTCGCCGTTGATCCACTGCCGCTCGCCGGGCATCGGCAGCCCCAGCAGCTTGCGGAGCTCTTTGACCCATTCGAGATTGGCGATGTCGGACATCGATGCCTCCTGGGGCCCGCCCTCGCGCAGCGGACCAACTGACCGTTGCCGCAGCATAAGGATGCCCGGAACAGAACCAAAGTCGGCTGGTCTG
This sequence comes from uncultured Rhodospirillales bacterium, assembly GCA_903873995.1. Classification (GTDB taxonomy): domain Bacteria; phylum Pseudomonadota; class Alphaproteobacteria; order Acetobacterales; family Acetobacteraceae; genus CAIQQQ01. The sequence continues at coordinate 332 of CAIQQQ010000355.1, read as the reverse complement.
GCAAGCATGGGCGCCAACGGTCACAACTCTGTGAACACCGGCCTGGTATCGGAAACTGGCACCGCGGCCAGGCGCGGGATACCGCAGGCGATGCGTCTGTCTGCCCTCGCAGGTTGCCGATGGGCGCAGGTCACGCGCTCAGGAGCGTGATCGCCGCGGGTTTTCTCAACCGGAGGCGTGAATCACGGGACGAAACAGAGTGCTGGAGGAGGTGTGCCGCGCGCCTCAGCCGCCGCTACGGTCTAGTGTCCCGCACCAGAAATTCGCAAGGCGAATTCCTGGTAAAGCGGGCCACTAACCTATTGTTTCTAGTGTCGACTGATTCTGAAATT
>CAIQQQ010000354.1 GCA_903873995.1 uncultured Rhodospirillales bacterium | reverse complement strand
GATCTTGGCCGCCGAAGCCGCCGGTCCCGCCAGCAGGACCGCCCAGGCCAGCAGCCATCTCATGCCAGCCCGCCCGACGCCGCCGTCTGCCGGTTGTCCATCGGCCTAAGCCGCAGCCCGGGCCGCAGATGGCGAAACGGCAGGATCGACGGATCAGCCACCACAGGCCCCGGGCTCGCCGCCACCAGCACGGCCGAGGCGATCGGCTGGAAATCCGCCCGGAAATGCACCGAGGATTTCAGCGCCAGAATCCGGCAGGCCGACGGCTCCACCCCGATATGCCGCAGCAGCGATTGGTCCAGCGCCTGCATCTTGCGCGACACGACCAGCACCCGCACCCCCGACGACACCGCAATCAACGCGGAACGCCCGACATTTCCAGGATTGCCCTTGGCCATCGGCCCGGTCCCCACGAACTGCCCATCCGTCAGCGCCTGCACCTCGGCGGACACCGCAAGCGGCACTCCATCGGACTTCCCGCCCAGCTGCAACGCGATGCGCGCGCCAACACCGGCCGCATGGCACGCCTCGGCACTTTCCGCATCGTTGATCAGCGCCACCACAGCACCCTGCGCGTCTTGCCTTATCAGCTCGGCCAGCAGGCCCGTCGTATCGCCATGCCCGCCGCCGCCCGGATTGTCCTGCGTGTCCGCGATCACCACCGGCGCGTTGGCCCCCTCCGCCAGCCGGATCGCCTCGGCCACCACGGCATCGGCCGGCAGAACCTCCAGCAGAAAGCTCGCCTCGCGCGCAGCCAGCAGTGCCCCAAACCCATCCGCCGCGGCATCGGCCTCCGCCTGCGTCTCGGCATACGCCACGAACGCCACGCCACAATCGGCGAAATCCGCATACGGAAATCCAAAGCAAAACCCCAGCTCCATCACGCCCGCTGCCGCTGCCAGCTCCGTCCGCGCGTCCATCACCGACTTCATCGGGTCCACCAACGTGCATTGGCTGGTGATCGGGATCCAGAAATCCATCTGCCGGAACGCCCGCGCCCACGGCGCCCCCCGCGCGATCCGCGCCAGCAGCAGCCGCATCGCCTGCGCCCCCGCTGCCCGCATATCCACGTGCGGATACGTCCGAAACGGCACCGCCGCATCAACGCGCTCCACCATCGCGGCCGTCAGGTTGCAATGCGGATCAAGGCTGATCGTCAAAGGCAGATCGCCCACGATTGCCCGCACCCGCCGTAGGAGCTCGCCCTCCATATCTGCAAAACTGTCCGCCACCGCCGCCCCATGCAGATCGAGATACACGCCGTCGAGCGGTCCCGCATCCAGCGCCCGCGACAGCTGGCCACAGATCAGCCCAGAAATCCGCTCGAACGCCTCGTCCTGCACCGGCCCGGCCGGGCTCGCAAAGCACCAGGCCAGCGGAACCAACTCCACATCGCCCGCTGCCTCAATCGCGCCGGCGATCGGCACAGATGTCCCGCGCACGGCTTCGAACAGCGCCGGCCCCTCCACCAGGCCCGGAAATCCGCCCGAGCGCACGAAATCCGCATACCGCGTGGGCAACGGCGCAAACGAATGGCTCTCATGCAAGAATCCGCCGACAGCGATGCGCATCCTGGGTCCCCCTGAGCGTGACGCCTCAGTGTGGCCGGATCGCCCCCAGCCTCCAAGAGCCCACGGCACAGTTCCTGCTCGGTACCCCCCATCAGCCAGAGGGTCGCGCCGCAGATGGATGTCTCAGCCCAAGCCCCATCCCTGACACAGCCGACAAAACCGCCGCAAACCCAGGCCGCCGGCGGCCAGCACACATCTTTTCTGGACGTTCTGTCCGCCCTGAACCCCCTGCAATATCTGCCGGTGATCGGCACAATCTACCGGGCCGCCACCGGAGACCGCCCCCCCGAAAGCGTCCGCATCGCAGGCTCCCTCATCGCCAGCGGCCTCATGGGCGGCCCCATCGGCCTCGCCATCGGCGCCGCCAGCACAGCCCTGCAACAGGCCACCGGCCTCAGCCTCGACAGCGCGATGGACGACATCATCCACCCATCCTCGCCATCCACCGCCCGCACGCAGATCGCAGCCCGCTCCGGCGGCGCCGCAAACAGCTTCGAGGGAGACACACCACCCCCAACCCCGCCCGCTATAGCTCTCGCCGCCTACCGCCAGACCCTCAGCGCCAATATCGGTCCCGTCGCAGCCTAAGCCGCCCGAATGGGATGATACCCACGGCTGAAATAAATCAGCCCCTCAGCCGCCCCCTCCGCCACAATCCCATCCACCTCGCAGAACAGCACGTGATGCGTCCCCACATCCGTCACCTGGCTCACCCGGCAGTCAAACGACACCGCAGCCCCCACCAAAACAGG
>CAIQQQ010000353.1 GCA_903873995.1 uncultured Rhodospirillales bacterium | reverse complement strand
CACAGCCGTGGCGATGACGCTCATGCTGGCCATGCGGGCAGCCGGCCTGTTCAGCGTCGCAACGCCGCAAGAAACCCCGAACATCCCGAAGCGGATCACGCAGTTCTGGGCCCAAGGCGCCCCGCCGCCCGACGTAGCAGCCCTCACACGAAGCTGGCCCGAGACCAATCCGGGCTACCGGCACCAGCTCCTGAACGACGCCGCGGCCCAGGACTGGCTGATCGCCCACGCACGGCCCGACGTGATCCGCGCCTATAACCGCTCCACCCAGTTCGCCCAGAAAAGCGATCTGCTGCGTCTTGCGATCCTCTCCGTCGAAGGCGGCTGGTATCTCGATGCCGATGACCGCTGCGTCGGCCCATTGTCACCCCTGGCGCCAGACGGCATCGGCCTCGTGCTGTATCAGGAGGATTTCGGCACCTTCGGCAACAACATGATCGGCTGCACACCAGGCCATCCCGTCATCGTGCGGGCGCTGGCCATGGCGGTCGCAGCCGTCCAGGCCGGCGACAGCGAGGCCCTGTGGTTCTCAACCGGCCCAGGCCTGCTCACCCGCGCCATGGCCTGCGATTTCGTCGAATCCGGCCTGGAGGCATCCGCCTGGCTTGCCGGTAAGCGGCTGCTCGATCGCGCAAGCGTCAGCCGATCCTTGGCCATGCACTGCCACACTCTGTACAAATCCACCGACGATCATTGGATGCGCCGCCTCGCACGCCGCAGCGGAGTCGTTTCTCCAGCAACACGATCCAGTCAGGCGATGTTCCGGCTTTCGGGGATCAGGTGGACGGAGAGGTAAGGAAGGAAGCACTTCTTTTCTGAAGAAAAGAAGCAAAAGACTTTTCAATGCTTGGGTGCGTATTGCTACTCAAAGGCCCACCAGATTCAGAAAAGTTCTTTTTTTCAAAAAAGAACCGCTTCCTCCGAAAACTGCGCATCATAAAGCCGCCGGTAAGCCCCGCCCGCCGCCAGCAGCACGGCATGGCTCCCCTGTTCCACAATCCCGCTCCGGTCCACCACCACAATCCGGTCCGCCGTCTTGATCGTCGCCAGACGATGCGCGATCACCAGCGTCGTCCGCCCCGCCGCAAGCTCGGCCAGGGATTGTTGAATCGCCCGCTCCGTCTCGGTGTCCAACGCCGAGGTCGCCTCGTCCAGAATCAGGATCGGCGGGTTCTTGAGAAACATCCGCGCAATCGCCAAACGCTGCTTCTGCCCGCCGGACAGCGTCACGCCGCGCTCGCCGATGATCGTGGCCATCCCCTGCGGCATCTGCGCGATGGTCTCGCCCAGCCGCGCCCGCCGCGCCGCCTCCCAGATCGCCGCGTCATCCGCGTCAAGCCGCCCATAGGCGATGTTGTCACGGATGGTGCCGGCGAACAGAAACACGTCCTGCTGCACGATGCCGATCTGCCCGCGCAACGACGCCAACGTCATCGCCCGGATATCGATCCCGTCGATCGTGATCCGCCCGCCCGTCACCTCATAAAAGCGCGGTAGCAGCGAACAGATGGTGGTTTTGCCGGCGCCCGACGGCCCGACAAACGCCACCGTCTCCCCCGCGCCGATCGCAAGCGAGATATCCGACAGCACCGGCCGGTCCGCGCTGTAGCCGAACCGCACATGCTCATACGCGATATCCCCGCGCAGATCGGCCACCGTGACCGCACCGGGCGCATCCACAATATCCGGCTCGACATCCAGCAACTCGCAATACCGCCGAAATCCCGCAATGCCCTTCGGATACGTCTCGATCACCGCGTTGATCTTATCGATCGGCCGGAAAAACACCCCCACCAGCAACAAGAACCCCACAAACCCACCGGCCGACAGCTCGTGATGCAGCACGAACCAGGTGCCCGCGATCATCACGACCACCTGCGTCGCCCGCATGCTGAGATACGAAAGAGACGTGCTGGCCGCCATGATCCAATAGGCCGCAAGCTTGGTGTCACGGTATTTCTGGTTGTCGATCGCAAACAGCCGCCGCTCGTGATCCTCCCGCGCGAACGCCTGCACCACCCGCATGCCCCCGACATTCTCCTCGATCCGCGCATTGAACGCGCCCACGCGAGAGAACAGCTCGCGCCAGGTGTTGGTCATCCGCGTGCCATACCGCCCCGCCAGAAACGCCGTCGCCGGCACCACACCGGCGGTGATCAGCGCAAGCCCGGGATGAACAAAGAACATCAGGATGAACGCACCCACAAACGTCATGATCGCAACAAACAGGTCCTCCGGCCCGTGGTGTGCCACCTCCCCCACCTCCTCCAGATCGCGCGTCACGCGCGCCACCAGATGCCCTGTCTTCTGGTTGTCATAGAACCGGAACGACAGCTTCTGCAGATGATCGAACGCCCGCCGCCGCATCTCTGTCTCGATGTTGATGCCCAGCACATGGCCCCAATACGTCACCACAGCCGTAAGCCCGGCATTGGCCAGATAAACAGCCAGCAGCCCAAAAGCCGCCAACAGGATCAAGGTCCAGTCCTGCCCAGGCAGCAGCGTGTCCACAAACCCATGCACCGCCACCGGAAACCCAAGCTCCAGGAGACCAATGACAACCGCACAGCCGAAATCGAGCAGGAACAGCCGCCGATGCGGCCGGTAATACGCAAAAAAGCGGCGCAGCAGAGTCACGTGGGGAGTCCTAGTGCAAGAGGGTCAGACCCTCATACCCGAAAACCCCCGCCAGCCGTAGGGTGCAATGCCCCTTGGCATAGCACCATCGCTCAGTGTCAATTCCCCCAGATCGACGTCCGAAACGCCCGCGCGGCCGAATTGTCGTTCCAGCCCCGCTGGATCTCCTGCTGCGTCTGTGTCCGCAGCCGTTGGTTCTCCCGCGCCGCGGCAATCCGGTCCAAGGTGTTCGACACACCGGCGCCGCCCCCGCTCCCCTGGGCCTGCCCTTGCGCCGCCATCGCCGCCACCACGCTCTGCGTGTCCACCACATTGCGCGAGGCCACGATCGCCTCGTGCACCAGGCGCCACCCCTCCGGCAGGTGCTTCCAGTCATCGATCGAGTCCTGCAGCACCTCCATCCGATACCGCGCCGGTGTTTGGTCCCGGGATGAGGTGACGCGGATTTATTTTGAAGATTTCTGGGCTTTTCGTCCAGGCAAGGTCGATCGCCTCAAAGGGCGTTTTCCATTTCAGCGCCTTGAGGTGTTTGGCGAAATTATAGGCTGACACGAAAGCAAGGACGTGGTCTCGCAGGGCATCCAGATCGGGGTAATGGAATGCCTTGATCGTTGCTTCTTTGATGGTTCGGTTCATTCGCTCAGCCTGGCCGTTTGTCCAAGGGTGATACGGTTTGGTCAGCCGATGCTCGATGTCATTTTCTGCGCACACGCGATCGAAGATGTGAGGTCCGAGATATCTCCGGGTGGGGCCGGTGCGGTTTTTTGGCAGATCGGCGAACGCCATGCCGTTATCGGTCAGCACCGTATGGATAGAGTAAGGGAAGGCGCTGACAACGCCGCGTAGGAAGTCGGCGCCGTTCATCTTACCGATCTCGTCGCGAAACTCGACGTAGGTAAACTTCGAGACGCGGTCTATGGCAAGGAACATGTTGAGTTTGCCGCTGCTGAGGCGGAGCTCACAGATATCGATATGGACGTATCCGATTTTGGTATCGGTGAACTTGCCCTTTTTAGCGGGGGCGTCCTCGGTGTTTGGCAGGCGCGAGATACCATGGCGCAGCAAACAGCGATGCAAGCTGGACCGGGTTAGCTTTGGAGTGCTGTTGCGCAGACATCCGAGCACATCGTCGAGCGGCAGCAGGGTGCGGCGGCGGAATTCGACGATCATCGCTTCTTCTACGGATGTGAGCACGGTGCTGGCTGGAGCACGCGGCCCCATCGGGGCATCGGCGGTATTTGTGCGTGCCCGCCATTTGGCCACCGTGGTTCGGCTCAAGCCGTAGCGTTTGGCCAGGGCACCGCTCGTCTCTTTCGACGCTTGGAGCTCGGCTCGAACTCCCGGCGTTG
>CAIQQQ010000352.1 GCA_903873995.1 uncultured Rhodospirillales bacterium | reverse complement strand
TCGAATGAGCCGCAAGCGGCTCAGTTCGATCGGACGCTGCTCTAGTAGGGAATGCCCTCGCGGTCGATCAATCCTTTTGGCAGGGCCGCCTCGAGATCCTCGATGCGTTCGTAGCGCACCGATACCTCCGCGTAGATGATCGGGTTGATGACCAGACGTTCTAGGTCCGCAGCCTTTTCCAACGCTGCCGCGGACCCTTCGAACCAGCGTTCGTCTTCGGTCATGATGTCCAGCAGCACGTTGCTGTCCACCAGGACGGCCACGACTCAGGCTTCTCGGGTCAGCGCCAGGATTGCGTCGGTGGACATGGCGACGTCGCCCCGGCCGCGCAGATGGGTGACCAGACGAGCACCACGGCTTTCGCGCTTGGCGGCTGTGGCCTGGGTGATCCGCACGGCCGTGCCGTCAAACGTGAAATCGACCTCGGTGTTTGGGAGGAGGCCGGCCAATTCGCGGAGGTTGGCCGGAATCGTCACCTGGCCTTTGGATGTTACGCGCATCGCGTCACCTGTCATTCTTACTTCGGGAGGTAAGAGTTCTGGGAGTGGCGTTCAAGGCATTTCGTTGGGGTCCCGATGATCCAATGCGCAGCGGTATTGCGCTCTACCGGCCGAGGAGGCGGGAGAGGAAGCCTTTGCGGTCGGCTTGTTTCTGGGCGACGTGGGGCGTTCTCGCGGGCGGGCGGAGCGCGCTGCTCATCAGGTGGCGGGCGGCATCCCCCTCCGCGATCCGCGCACGCTGGTAGGCGAGGATCGCCTGGCTGCGCTCGTCCGGAGCCCCTTCGGCGACCACAGAGGCAACCTCCTCAGCGGTGGTGAACATGCCGGCGCGGCGCAGCACATCCACCAGGCGCAAAGCCGAATCGGCGCCGTCCGGCTCACCCCAATGCGCGGCGGCCTCACGCCGGTAATGGCGCGCTGCATCCTCGTCATTCGCGTCATCCGCCGCCCACGCGGCCTGCAGGAAGGCGCCGGCGCGGTCTCCCGGGCGGCACAGCATGGCAAAGCGCAGGAACGGCGTCGCTTCCGGCGGGCGGGCGGCGAGGGAGAGGTAGGCTTCGCTTTCCACGATCTCCGCCCGCCCCTCGGGCAGCTTCGACAGGTCGGGGGCGACGGCGCCGCAGCCTTCGCAGGCGAGCAGCCATTGGGCGAGCGTCGAGCGCGTCGGCTCGCCCGGCCGGCGGTCGAGATCGGGGGAGAGTTCCGGTGGCGGTGGCCGGAACACGGGCGGACAGGGGGTGGCGCAGATCGCGCAGGTTGACGTGGCCATGGCGCTGGATATCACCCTCGGGGCACAAACTGGTAGGGGCTGGCGCTCGTCGTCAGCGGGTCGAGCGCCAGGCGATGCTCCAGCGGCGGAAACGCCCGGCTGCGACAGTCCGGCCGCTCGCACAGCCGGCAGGACAGGCCAATGCCAACGGCCGCCGTGTCCAGGTCGATCCCGTCGGCATAGACCACCTCGCCGGCGCGCGCGACGTCACACCCCATCGCCAGCACATGCGACGGCGGCGGCTCGCCCCAACGCGAAGGCGCCGCCAACGCCCGGGCGAAGCACAAAAACCGCGCCCCGTCCGGCAGCTCCGCCACCTGCACCCGCGTCGTGCCCGGCGTCGCAAACGCGGCATGCACCACCCAGCGCGGACACGTGCCGCCGAACCGCGCGAACGGAAACCCCGCCGCCGAAAACCGCTTGGAAACATTCCCCGCCGGATCCACCCGCAGCAGAAAGAACGGCACCCCCCGCGCGCCGGGCCGCTGCAACGACGCCAGCCGGTTG
>CAIQQQ010000351.1 GCA_903873995.1 uncultured Rhodospirillales bacterium | reverse complement strand
TTGGCCGAGAACGGGTCGAGCACCGCCGTGTCCGGGTCCGGCATCAGGATCATGTCGCTTTCGTTGATCGCCTTCCACCCGGCGATCGACGACCCGTCGAACATGATCCCGTCACGGAAGGCATCTTCGCCCATCGTGCTGATATGCTGCGCGGTGTGCTGCCACTTGCCGCGCGGATCGGTGAAGCGCAGGTCGACGAACTCGACTCCGTGCTCCTTGATCATGTCCAGAACCTTCTCGACACCCTTGTTGGTGTCAGTGGCCTTCTTTGCCATACGCAGTTTCCCTCGAAGGTGTTCAGCGGACCAGCCCGCGTCACATGTTTGATAAAGCAGCCAAAAGCCGCCCAAATATTCAGCAGAACCTAGACAGCATCGACCCCGCGCTCACCGGTGCGTATTCGAACCACTTCGTCGATATGGCTCACAAAGATCTTGCCGTCGCCGATCCGCCCCGTCCGCGCCGCATTGGTGATCGCCTCAACTGCGCGCTCCACCATGTCGTCGTCGCACACAACCTCGATTTTCACCTTGGGCAGAAAATCCACCACGTACTCGGCGCCGCGATAAAGCTCGGTATGGCCCTTCTGCCGCCCGAACCCCTTGGCCTCCAGCACCGTGATGCCCTGCAGCCCAACCTCGTGCAGCGCGTCCTTCACCTCATCAAGCTTGAACGGTTTGATCACCGCCTCGATCTTTTTCATCGTGTCCTATGCCCGGCCACCGGGCTCCCCCATCTGAGATGCTGAAGGTTGCATGCCGCGTGCCATCTCGCAATCGCGCGGCCCAAAGCGGTCTCCACCGTGGCCTGCCTAAAAATTCACTGCCGCAATAAGCGGATTTTGCTCACTCTTTTGGCAGCTCCGGCAGCCCTGCGATGCAACACCGCCATGCAACCCGTTGAAGGAACCGGGGCAGGGCCACATAATGCGCGGCCATTTGCTTGAAGGACCAACCTGAATGAAGATCCCCAACCTGCTGCTGGCCAATACGGGAACCACCGTCTTTACGGTGATGTCCGCCCTGGCCGCCCAGCACGGGTCAATCAATCTGGGCCAAGGCTTCCCCGACACCGAAGGCCCGCAAGACGTCGTCCAGGCCGCAGCCGACGCACTGCTCGACCACCGCAACCAATACCCCCCGCTCTCCGGCGTCCCCGAACTGCGCCAGGCCGTCGCGCACGCCAACAAGCGCTTCTACGGCCTCGATATCGATGCCAACACCGAAGTCGTCGTCACCTCCGGCGCCACCGAGGCCATCACCGCGTCCCTCATGGCACTGCTCAACCCCGGCGACGAGGTCGTGCTGATCGAGCCGCTCTACGACACCTACCTTCCCGTCGTCCGTCTCCTCGGCGCCATCCCCCGCCTGGTGCGCCTCCAGCCGCCCAAATGGGAGCTGCCACGCGCCGAGCTCGCTGCCGCCTTCGGCCCGAAAACCAAGGCCATCCTGCTCAACACGCCGATGAACCCCACCGGCAAGGTGTTCACCGCGGCCGAGCTAGCCTTCATCTCCGATCTCCTCATCCGCCATGACGCCTACGCGATCTGTGACGAAGTCTACGAGCACCTGACCTTCGACGGCTGGCGCCATATCCCCCTCATGACCCTGCCCGGCATGCGCGAGCGCTGCCTGCGCATCGGCTCGGCCGGCAAGACCTTCTCGCTGACCGGCTGGAAGATCGGCTACGTCTCCGGCCCCGCCGCTCTCGTGGGCATCGTCGCCAAGGCGCACCAAAATCTTACCTTCACCTCCGCCCCCAACCTCCAGCGCGCGATAGCCCTCGGCCTCGCGAAGGACGACGACTACTTCGAAGCCCTCGCCAGCACGCTTGCCGCCCGCCGCGACCGCCTCTCCGAAGGCCTCGCCAAAATCGGCTTTGACGTCCTCCCCGCCCAAGGCAGCTACTTCATCACCGCCGACTTCACCCCCCTCGGCTTCGCGGGAGACGATGTCGCCTTCTGCCGCCACATCACCGAGCACGCCAAAGTCACCGCCATCCCCGTCAGCGCGTTCTACGAAGGCGACGCCCCCCGCCATTACGCCCGCTTCGCCTTCTGCAAACGCCCCGACATCCTCGACGAAGCAATCACGCGCCTCGCACATCACTTCTCCGCCCAGCCGTTGACGCAGACCGTGCGTTCGGCGTAGGAGAACGGCCCCCCGGTGGCGGTCGTAGCTCAGCTGGTAGAGCGCCAGGTTGTGGTCTTGGATGTCGCGGGTTCGAGCCCCGTCGATCGCCCCATCGCCGGGG
>CAIQQQ010000350.1 GCA_903873995.1 uncultured Rhodospirillales bacterium | reverse complement strand
GCATGGATCATCCGCGCCACCACCTCCTTGCCTGCACCTGCGGGCCCGGAGATCAGCACCCGTGAGCCGGTCGGCGCCACCTTGTCCACCGCGGCGCGCAGCCCGACCACGGCCGAGCTGTCACCGATCAGCAAGGTCTCGGGCCCCGCGCGCAGCCGCAGCTCGGCGTTCTCCCGCGCCAGCTGCGCCGCCTCCAGCGCGCGGCGCACCACGAGGAGCAGCCGGTCCGACTGGAACGGTTTCTCGATGAAATCATAGGCGCCGTGCTGGATCGCCGTCACCGCGGTCTCGATGGTGCCGTGGCCCGAGATCATCACCACCGGCACCACCGGCTCCTCACGGTGCAGCACCTCCAGAATGCCGAGCCCGTCGAGCTTGGAGCCCTGCAGCCACACATCGAGGATCACAAGCGACGGGCGACGCACCCGAAACGCCGCGATCGCAGCCTCCGCCGTGCCGGCCTGGCGCGTCTCATAACCCTCGTCAGATAGAATGCCGTCCACCAGCATCCGGATATCCGGCTCGTCATCGACGATGAGGATCTCATGCGCCATGGCTGGTCTCCAATGTCAGGTCCGCCGGCGCCGGGGCAGTGGGAGCCGGAAAGCAAAGGCTGACCATGGCGCCATGACCTGCTGGGTTGTCCTCCAGAAGAAGCCGGCCGCCATGGTCCTCCATGATCTTCTTCACGATCGCCAGACCGAGGCCCGTGCCCTTTGGCTTATGGGTAACATAGGGCTCGGCGAGTCGCGCACGATCCTCGGTGGGCAGCCCCACGCCATCGTCCTGAACCGACAGCCGGATCTCGCCGCCCTGCTGATGCAACGCCACATCGATCCGTCCGGCGTCGCCAGGCCCGCGCGGCCGCATCGCCACCGCATCCGCCGCGTTCTGCAGCAGATTGGCCAAAGCCTGGCCGATCAACCGCCGGTCGCACGACAGCACAGGGCCGCGATCGGGCAGATCGGTGAACCACGCGATTTCGGGCCGCGCCTGGCGCAGCAGCACCATCGCCTCGCGCGCCACCTGCCCGAGATCGGCCGGCTTCATCACCGGCTGCGGCATGCGCGCGAACGCGGAGAACTCATCCACCATCCGCCCGATATCGCCCACCGAGCGGATGATGGTGTCGGCGCATTGCGTGAACGTGTCCGGATCGGAGGTGATCTCGCGGGCAAACCGCCGCTTGAGCCGTTCCGCCGCAAGCTGGATCGGCGTCAGCGGGTTCTTGATCTCGTGGGCGATGCGCCGCGCCACATCCGCCCACGCCGCCTTGCGCTGGGCGGATTGCAGCTCGGTGATGTCATCGAAGGTGGCAACGAACCCCCGCGGCGCGCCAGGAGCGGGCAGCGGCGCCCGCGTGCCCGCGGGCCCAGGCGCTGGCGGGATGTCGATCATGGGTTCTGCCTGGTGCGCGCCCTCGGCCGGATCGGCGCCGATCCGCACCAGCAGCGTGCGCCGCGCCTGGGCGGGGCCAATCTCCAGCTCGGCCGTCAGCGCCCGCTCGGGCCGGATGCGCGCGGCCGCCACCAGCGGGCCGAACTCCGGCGCCACCTCGGCGAGCTTTCGCCCGATCGCAGCCATCAGATCCACGCCGAGCAACGCGCTCGCGGCCCGGTTCGGCAGCTCGATCGCCCCTTGCGGATCAAGCCCGATCACGCCGGCCGATACGCCCGACAGCACCGCCTCGGTAAAACGGCGCCGCGCGTCGATCTGGCTGTAGGCTTCCATCAGCTCGCCGCGCTGGGCGGAGAGCTGTCCGGTCATGCGGTTGAAGGCGCGGCTGAGATCGGCCACCTCATCGCCCGCCGCGATCTCGGGCACCCGCACCGACAGATCGCCGGCGCGCACCCGATCCGCCGCACCGATCAGCCGGCCGATCGGGCGTGCGATCTGGTTGGCCAACATCAGCCCGATCAGCACCGCCGCCGCCAGCACCAGCAGCGCCACCACGGCAAAGATCAGCACCAAGGTCACCTGCGCCCAGGACCGGTTCTTGTCGAGATTGTCGTAATCCGCCACCGCCTCGGTGGTGCGCGCGATGTGATCGATGATCTCCGCATCCACCGGCCGGCTGATCAGCAGCATCAAAGGCGGCGTCGTGTCCAGCTGCACCACGGCGCGCACGCGCTGGGTGTCCTCGCCGAACACCACCACATCGCCGCCGCGCGCCGTGCCCGTCACCCAGTCCGGCGGCGGCTGCGCACCCAGCCCGCCAAGCGGGCCATAGGCCGCCATCACCTGCCGTGTCACCGGCTCATACAGCACCGCCTCCGTCAGGCCGCGTGTCACGGTCTGGTTGTATAGGAGCTGGCCGAACGCATCGCGGTTGGCCGACAGCAGCGGCAACGCCCGCACCATGGCATCGGCCATGCCCACCACATCGGCGCGGATATGGCCGCGATGCTCCTCCAGATAGCCCTGGCTCGCCCGCAGGCTCTCATGCAGCGCTGTCCGCACCCGGTCGTTGAACCAGGTCTGGATGCCGAGATTGAAGAAGAAGGTGGCAAACACCGCCACCACGATCGCCGGCGTCACCGCCACCACACCGAACAGCAGCACCAGACGCACATGCAGAAGCGAGCCCGCCGAGCCCCGCCTGCGATCCATCCACACCCGCACCAGCCGCACGATCAGCACCAGACCCAGCGGCAGCAGAACCACCACATTGGCAAGCACCAGTGCGGTCACCGCCTCCGGCCGCACCTCGAGCTTCACCCCGCCCGCCAGGGTGGCGAACGTCGCGACCCCCAGCAGCAGCGCGAACGCCGCGAGCACCATGGTGAACACCCGGCCCAGCAGAACATCGCCAAGCCTGCGCAGCAACGAGGGCCGGGCGGCCGTCGCAGTCTCGAACCCTGTGGCTGCTGCCGACATCAGCGCCCCCACCTTGTGTCTTAAGAGATGCCCCGCAGAACCGGTATCTCAAGGTCGCGGATCTTCTTGCGCAAGGTGTTGCGATTGAGACCCAGCATCGAGGCCGCCTTGATCTGGTTGCCCTTCGTGGCCGACAAGGTCATCTGGATCAGCGGCCGCTCCACCTCGGCAAGCACCCGCTCATAGATGTCGCACGGCTCCTCGCCGTCCCGATGCGACGCCAGGAACTGGCGGACATGGCGCTCGATGGCGGTGGACAGCGTCTCATGACCGCTCGCCGAAGACGCCGCCGCGGCGCCACCCGAAACCAGCGCCCCCCCCGCCTCGCGCCCACTCACTTGGCGCCCACCCGCCTCACGCCCACCCGCCTCATGCCCGCCCGCCTCATGCCGCTCGTGCTCGGCCAGTTCCGGACGCACCGCGTCCGCGGTGATCACCTCGTCCGGCCACAGTGCTGCAAGCCTGCGCATCATGTTCTCGAGCTCGCGCACGTTGCCCGGCCAGCGATAGGCGCGCAAAGCCGCCGTCGCCCCCGCGTCGAGCGATTTCTGCGGCAGCCCCTCCGCACGCGCGCGATCAAGGAAGTGGCGGGCGAGATCGGCGATGTCCTCGGCCCGTTCGCGCAGCGGCGGCAGGCGGATCGGCACGACGTTGAGGCGATAGAACAGATCCTCGCGAAACTGCCCCTGCCGGATCGCCGCCCGCAGATCGCGGTGGGTGGCGGCGATGATGCGCACATTGGCGCGGATCGGCGCGCGCCCGCCCACGGTGGTAAACTCGCCCTCCTGCAGCACGCGCAGCAGCCGCGTCTGCGCCTCGGGCGGCATGTCGCCGATCTCATCGAGAAACAGCGTCCCGCCATGGGCCTGCTCGAACCGGCCCTGGCTGCGGTTGGTGGCCCCCGTGAACGCGCCGCGCTCATGGCCGAACAGGTCGCTCTCGATCAGCTCCCGCGGGATCGCCTCCATGTTGATCGCCACGAACGCGCCAGACCGCCGGCGCCCATAATCGTGCAGCGCGCGCGCCACCAGTTCCTTGCCCGTGCCGCTCTCTCCGTTGATCATCACCGTGAGGTCGGCCGTCGTGAGCCGCGCGATGGTGCGGTAGATCTCCTGCATCGCCACGCTCCGCCCGATCAGCGGCAGCTTCTCCTCCGGCTCGGACGGTGCCGCCCTGGGCTGCTCCGGCGCAGGCGCCGCAAGCGCGCGCGCCACCACAGCCAGCAGCTCAGCCAGATCGAAGGGCTTGGGAAGATATTCGAACGCGCCACGCTGCGTGGCCTTCACCGCCGTCATCAGGGTGGACTGCGCGGACATCACGATCACCCGCAGTTCCGGCCGCGCGCGCTTGATGCGCGGGATGAGATCAAGGCCGTTCTCGTCCGGCATCACCACATCGGTGATCACCAGATCGCCCTCGCCGTCGTCCACCCAGCGCATCAACGTCGCCGCGTTGGAGGTGGAGCGCACCTGATAGCCCGCCCGCCCGAGCGCCTGGGTCAGCACGGTGCGAATCGAGCGGTCGTCATCCGCGATCAAAACGGTGGGCAGGGTCATCGCGAAACCTTACAGAGTGTCGGTCTTGTCGTCTTGCATCATCGGCAGATGCAGACGGAACTCGGTCCGCCCCGGCCTGCTGTCGACCTCGATCAGCCCGCCATGATCCGACACCAGCTTGGCAACCAAAGCGAGGCCAAGCCCGCTGCCGGAGGGCTTGGAGGTGACGAACGGGTCAAACAGGTTGGGCAGGATATCGGCCGGTATGCCAGGCCCGTTGTCGCGCACGCACACCACCAGCGGCAGATGCATGCGCTGATCGGTGCCAGGCACGGCAAGGCGCACACCGTGCTGGTAGGCGGTCACCAGGATGATCTCACCCTCGGTCGCAACCTCGCTGCCGGTGATGGATTCGGCCGCGTTCTTCACGAGGTTCAACAGGATCTGAATCAGCTGGTCACGGTTGCCGAACACATGCGGCAGGCTCGGATCATATTCCTCGCGGATGGCGATATGGGCAGCAAAGCCCGAATGCGCGAGCCGGCGCACATGCTCGAGCACCCGATGAATGTTCACCGGGCCATGCTGGGCCGGCTTCTCGCCGAACACCTCCATGCGGTCCACAAGGTCGCGGATGCGGTCGGCCTCGTCGCGGATCAGCACGGTCAGCTCGCGGTCGCCGTCCACCACACTGGCCTCCAGCAGCTGTGCGGCGCCGCGGATGCCGGAGAGCGGGTTCTTCACCTCATGCGCCAGGATCGCCGCCATCCCCGAGACCGAACGCGCCGCCGAGCGAAATGTCAGCTGCCGGTCAAGCGTGCGCGCCGCCGACGCGTCCTGCATCACAAGAATCACCGAACCCGGCTCCTCCGGCAACGGTGAGCCCTGCACCGTGATGCCGGATTTGCGCAGCCGCGGGCTCTCCAGCGTCAGATCGTGATCAGAGACCGTCACATCCGTCTCGCGCACCTGCGCGATCAGCGAAAAGATCGGATTGTCGGTCGGCACGAGGTCAGACAGGCGCAGGCCGCCGAGTTGCGAGCTGGACATGCCGAGAAACTGCTCGGCCATGTGATTGACAAAGCGGAACCGGTTCGCCCGGTCCAGCAGCACCACCGGCACCGGCAGCGCAGACAGCAGCGCCGTCTGGTCCACGGCACCAAGCGATTGCGCCCGGCGCGTGACAAGCTGAAACATCGAGCGCGCGTCCGCGCCGGTCTTGGCCGTCATGCCGCTTCAGCCAAAGCGAGCGCTCGGAGATCGCCCCGCTCGGCGCCACGCTCGATCAGCGGATCATAGAACCGGTCGATCAGCGCAAGCACCTCGCCAATGGTCTCGGTGCGCATCGCCTGGGTGCGAAACGCAGCCGACCCGTGCAGCCCGCGCGAATACCAGGCCAGGTGCTTCCGCGCGAGCCGCATGCCCGCGAGCTCGCCGAAATGGCCAAGCATGGCATGATAATGCCGCAGCAGAATGGCCTTCTGGCTCGCCAGATCCGGCTCGGCCAGCATCTCCCCGGTGGTCAGAGCATGACCGACATGGGCCGTGACCCAAGGCCTGCCATAGGCGCCGCGCCCGATCATCACCCCGTCCGCGCCCGACTGGCGCAACGCCTCGATCGCATCCTCGGTGGTGACGATGTCGCCATTGGCGATCACCGGGATCCGCACCGCCCGCTTCACGGTGGCAATGAACGCCCAATCGGCGGTGCCGGTGTAGAATTGCTGCCGCGTGCGGCCATGCACGGTCAGCATGCGAATGCCGCAATCCTCGGCGATGCGCGCCAGCACCGGCGCGTTGAGGCTCTGATGGTCCCATCCCATGCGCATCTTGAGCGTGACGGGCACCGCAACGGCACGCACCACCGCCTCCAGCAACCGCGCGGCGCCGACCTCGTCGCGCATCAGCGCGGAACCCGCCATCTGCCCCACGGCCACCTTCTTCACCGGGCAGCCGAAATTGATGTCGATCAGATCGGCCCCCCGCCCCACCGCGATCCGCGCCGCCTCCGCCATGGCGGCCGGATCGCAGCCGGCCAGCTGGATCGAGCTCGGCGTGCCCTCCAGGGTCGCCATGCGCAACGTCGCCTGATTTTCGCGCACCATCGCCCACGACGCGATCATCTCCGACACCACCAGCGACGCGCCGAGCTCCCGCGCCAGCCTGCGAAACGGCAGATCCGTGACGCCGGACATGGGGGCCAGGATAACCGGTATGCCAATGGTCACGCGATCGAGCACGATCGGGGCAACCAGCGGCGCGAAATGGGATGGACTGCCTATCATTTGGGCAAACTAAGGCCGCTCTGCCGGATGTGCAATCGGCAACCGCATCCATGCTGATCCTGCCCCCTGGCGGCAACCGGACCAATGTCACCGACAGCGAGCAACGACTGCGGACCGTCTCTCCGTCAGGCCATGCGGCGCCACAGGTCGGGCCGGCTTCGCAGCATCGCGTGGAACGCGCGCAACACAGCCTCGGCCTCCTTCGGATCGGTGATGCCATCGATGAAACGCTCGTCAAATCGCGGCTGACGCAACAGGGCGATGCTGTGGGCCCAGGCACGGTCCAGCGCCCGGCCAGGCGGCAGCAGGCCAGACCCGCAGAACGTCACCAGCCGCACCGCCCGGTCCCGCAGGCTGAGCCCGGGCTGGTCCAGATTCTCCACGATGCGATTGGCGATGACATACAGCTCCAGCAGCTCATCGATCCGCCCGTTCGTGGCAGACTGGACGTCACGCGGCAGCCGCGCGGCGGCGACCGCGTGGAACACGCCGGTGACGCGGCGCATCAGCTCCTGCGGCGGCAACGACACGGGCGCAAGCTCGCCCACAGACCGCAGGGAAGAAAGCGGCGCCATCAGGTCGATCAGAACCTCCATCAGGTCCTCCGCGCCGTCGCATTGCGTGAGGGCGCACAGGTAATGCACGCCCGTCGCCCGGTCCGGCATGGCCTCCAACGCGGCCCGCACGGCGGCCTGCCGTCCCGGCCTGCCGCCCTGAACCATGCCATGGGCGAACCGCGCGGTGATCGCCTCCGCGCTGACAGGCCCGCAGCGCAGGCCCGATGGCGACATCAATCTGGGCATCAGGCGCCGAAACTCCGCCAGCTCCTGGCTCGGATCGCGCGGATGCAGCGGCCTTGCCGAGCGAATCTGGCGATGCGCACGTTCGACGAGACAGCGGCGGCTGAGCGGCAGGCGGCCTTCAGCCAGCTGCGCGTTCAACGGTATCACGCAGGACAGCGCACCCGTGACGGCGGCCGTGAGCGCGCCATCCGAGAGGTCGAGCATGGCGCAGATCGCAGCCCCCAGCGTCGGCTGCAAGCCAAGCAGATCCTGAATGATGTCGGTGCCCAGCACATCGGCCATCACGCCGTCCAGCAGCTCGACGGCGGCCGGGTCCTGCTCGATCTCGATCAGTCCGCACAGCAGCTCCAGCTTGCCCGCCCAGCTCCGCCGGTCAAGCAGATGGCGCGCGAGGATGGTGGTGGCGAGATATTCCGCATCGTCGGACGGGAAACCCGCGCGAAGTGCGTCCAGCAGCTCGCCGAGGCTCCCCGCGAGGGAGGGCAACCTGTAACCCGTGACCTCGTGGGCGCGCTGCGTGATCGCATCGATGCAGTGCGAGAGCTCCTCCTTGCGTGTGCCTCTGTCCCGGCCGGTCTTGGCCGCCTGCAAGTCTGCCACGTGATCCACCCCAGACCGGACAAGGCGCCCCGCATCCTGAAGCCGAACGAGCTCACGGTAACTGTGGATGATTTCGGTGGGGGTGGCCGTGATGGACCCCAGATAGCGCCGGAACAGCCGCCCCATGGTGTGACGGCTGTCATAGCCGGTGAACTCCCGGTCGGTGGAACAAACCGGCAGGGCCTCGTCGATATCGTTGATCCGGGCCGGCTTCGCGTCCGTGATGTCGCGCAGTTCCTGGAAGATCTCGGTCTCGCGCGCCAGCGTTCGGGTGACATGAAAGTTGCGCAGGATACGAACCCCGCCACAGCGCGGATCGGTCATGAAGCGCGCAGCAGCGGTCCGCGCCTCGGTCTCGGTCTCGCGCACAGCCTCGGTCACCCAACGGTCGCGCAGTCGCATCTGAATGTCGAAACTGTAACGGGACACCTAAGCACCTGACCTTGGCCCGTCGCGGGGGCGTCGATGACTGCGATCTGCCCAAGGTTGGATGCGCCATATGAACAAAATGTTGGTAAATCCAGTTCGCCACGCGGCGCCCGATCTTCGTCACCCGATATTTATCCACGCCACAAACGGCGTGCGCCGCCTGTCACCCCTTGTGAAGGATAGGGGGGTACCCTATTTCCACCCCATGGCCCACACCATTCAGGACACCCCTCGCATCATCGCCCGGATCCGCCGCATCAAGGGCCAGGCGGATGCCGTCGAACGCGCCCTGGAGGCGGAGGCGCCGTGCCACGAGGTGCTGATGCTGGCAGCCTCCATGCGCGGCGCCATCAACGGCCTGATCACCGAGGTCATCGAGCATCACATCGAGCATCACGTGGCCGATCCGACCGACCCGGCCCGCGCCAAAGGTGCTGAGGAGCTGATCAGCGTGCTGCGCAGCTACCTGAAATAGGACACGAGCCATGACCTCCCTGCCAGACCTCCTCGCCCCGAATCTTCAGACACTGGGCACAGCCCACGCCTGGCTGTTCATCCCCAGCGCCATCCTGCTCGGCGCTCTGCACGGCCTGGAACCTGGCCATTCCAAGACGATGATGGCCGCCTTCATCATCGCCGTCCGCGGCACCGTCGGGCAGGCGGTGCTGCTCGGCCTGTCCGCCACTCTCTCCCACACCGCCATCGTCTGGGCGGTGGCCCTCGGCGGCCAGTATTTCGGCAGCCAATGGGGCACCGAGGCCAACGAGCCATATTTCCAGCTCGGCTCGGCGGCGCTGATCATCCTGGTCG
>CAIQQQ010000349.1 GCA_903873995.1 uncultured Rhodospirillales bacterium | reverse complement strand
TCACGTTCAACGACCGCCAGGATTGGGGCAACGGGTTCGTGGCCGACATGACTTTGGCGCCGACGGATGCGAGCGCGCTGTCTGGTTGGACGTTGAGCTTCACGCTGGCAGACGACATCACCCAGATCTGGGGGGCTGAGATCGTGAGCCATGTCGGCACGACCTACGTGCTGAAGAACGTGGACTACAACGCCGGCGCAACCGCTACCGCCGCCGCCACGTTCGGCTTCGTTGCCAACGGGGCCACACCGGTGGCGCCGACCAGCTATATCGTTAACAGCACAGCCATTTCGAGCGGCGGGACTGACACGGCGCCGCCGGCCACAGCCACAAGCACAAGCACAAGCACAAGCACAAGCACAACCACGACGTCCGCCCCGGTGGTGCTGCCGGCGCTGTCTGTCAGCAACGCCACCGTAACCGAGACGGGGGCCGCCAATGTGGCCGAGACCTTTACGGTCGGCCTCAGTGCCGCGAGCACGAGCACCGTAACAGTGGGTTACGCAACCTCGAACGGCTCGGCGCTGGCCGGGAGCGAATACGACGCGACCTCCGGCACGTTGAGCTTTGCGCCCGGCACGACGAGCCAGACCATCTCCGTCACCACCCACCCGGCGGTCTCGGGCACGACCAGCTTTGGTCTCGCGCTGACCGGTGCGACCGGCGCCACCATCGCGCAGGGCCAGGTGACCGGCAAGATCGTGAACCCGGCTCTGCCGGTGGTGACGGTGGCGGACGCGCAGGGCCAGGCGGGGGCAGGCCAGAGCTTCACCCAGAGCGGCCTCGGGTACCTGCTGCCGTCCGGCTATCTGTCCACAAGCGGCAACCAGATCGTGGATGCCTCGGGCACGCCGGTGCGCATCAACGCAGTCAACTGGTTCGGCATGGAGACAACGGGCGGCGCGCCGGACGGGCTGTGGCAGGTGAACTACAAGGCGACCATGCAGCAGATGGTGACGCTTGGGTTCAACGCGATCCGCATTCCGTTCAGCCTGCAGTCGCTCGATCCGTCCAGCATGCCCAACAACATCGATTACGGGCTCAACCCGGATCTCAAGGGGCTGAACTCGCTGCAGGTGCTGGACAAGATCGTGGCCGAGGCGGGCACGCTCGGGCTCAAGGTTATCCTCGATGACCACACCGCCACGGCGGGCAACAGCGCCAATCCGGACGGGCTTTGGTACGACAGCACCTACAGTTCGCAGACATTCACCAATGACTGGGTGTCGCTTGCTTCGCATTACGCGGGCAACAGCACGGTGATCGGCTTTGATCTGCTGAACGAGCCGCACAACTCGGCGAGCTGGGGAGATGGCAACGCCGCCACCGACTGGCAGCGCGAGGCGACCATCACCGGCGATGCGATCCAGGCGGTGAACCATAACGCGCTCATCCTGGTGGAGGGCGTGCAGAACACGAACGGCATCTCCACCTCCTGGGGCGAGAACCTCTCCGCCGTCGCGGCGCATCCCGTGGTGCTGAACACGCCTGACAAGTTGGTGTATTCCGCACATGACTATCCCTCTTCGGTGACCGGCAACACCAGCTTTGACAATCCGGCCAACCTGCCGGGGTTTTGGAACCAGGACTGGGGCTATATCGAACAGCAGAACATCGCCCCGGTGCTGATCGGCGAATATGGCTCGACGCTTGCGTCCGCGACCGACCGGGCCTGGATCAGCGCGCTCGTGAATTATCTCAACGGCAGCCCCACGGCCTCTGCCGTGTCCACGACGCCGGCCGGCGCGCAGCCCTATAGCTGGGGGTATTGGGATTGGAACCCGAACTCGGGCGACACCGGCGGCATTCTGAACAATGACTGGACGACGGTGGACCAGACCAAGCTTGCGGCGATCACGCCGGCGTTCTGGAAGCCGTCCGCCTCTGGTCCCGGCGAGGTGGATTTCACCTTGAAACTGTCCCAGGCGTCGACCAGCGACATCACGTTGCATGTCCAGACCGTGGACGGCACGGCGAAGCAGGGGGTTGATTATACGTCCGTGTCGAAGGACGTGGTGTTCAAGGCCGGCACCACATCCGCGATGGTGACGGTGGATCTGCTGAACACGGCGACGTCTCAGCAGAAGGGCCTGTTTCTGCTGCAGCTCAGCGATCCCACGGGTGCAAGTCTGGGTGTGACGCAGGCGGCGGGGAGCATCCTGCCGGCGGCGGCCTCGTCTCCGACAACGACAACGACAACGACAACGACAACGACAACGACAACGACAACGACAACGACAACGACGCCGACCACCACCACGCCACCGCCGACCACGACACCGCCGACCACGACACCGTCTACGACTCAGTCGCAGGTCGGGCCTGGCACGGTGAGCGTTGATGTGCGGAACGACTGGGGCTCGGGCCTGGTTGCCAACGTCATGGTGTCCAACACAGGGCCTGTCGCGTCCGGCGGCTGGCAGGTGCAGCTCACCACCACCGAGCAGATCACCAATCTGTGGAATGGTGCCATCCTGTCCCACACCGGCAACGTGTATGAGATCGGCAACGCGGCCTACAACGGTACGATCGCGGCCGGTGGCAGCACGAGCTTTGGCTTCCAGGCCACGCATATGCTGGCGGGCGAGGGGGTGACGGCGCTTGTGGACCGGTTCGCCTGACGCGCCAGACCGGTCGTTGCGGTCAGGCGTCCGGGCACATGATCGCGCCGATCAGCCGTGCGGCGTTGCGGGTCTCGCCCAGAACGGCGCTCTTCTGATCGCAGCATTGGGCGCTTTCCTCGGTGGGCAGCCCACAGCGCAGCCTTGCAACGACGGTTGTCCACCTGATGCAGAGCAGCAGGTGGATCTGCGTCTCGTTGAACATGTCCGGCGGCCAGGGCGTGAACGTGCGAATGAACGCGAACGCCGCGCTGGCGGCCGCGTCCAGCGCCACCGGGTCCGGCAGCTGTGCTGCAAGAGCCGCCAGCCTGTTGCGCAGCAGGTCGCGCGCCACCGCGTTGAGCCATCTGGTGCAGTGTGACAGCCGGCGGAACAGGGCAGGTTCGGAAAGCTGCCCGAGGCCGTGGTCCGCCGCGTGTTCAACGATCAGGCGCAAGGGCATCCTGCCGGGGCCGTGCATAAGGGCTAGGCACAGCAGATGCTCGGCCGAGACGATGCCCCGCCTGCGCAGCAGCGCGCCTTCTTCATGGGCCAGCAGCGTGAGATCCATCTCGTTCCCGACCGCGTGCGCCACACAACGCCAGTCCGGAACGTCCAGACCGCCGTTTGGGCGCAATTCCGGGCCGAACTCCGGGCCAGACTGGGGCGCGCGCCGCGCAGCGGAAATCGGGGGGTCGGGCCAAATCGGCGGGCCGGCACTGGGATGCTTTGAGAGGAAGGGCATTGCGGCGGTTCCGGGCGGGATTGCCACGTCATTGCATGACGATTGCCAAGAACCGGTTAACGCGGTGCTGTGGCGAGACGCGCGCTATTCATCGAATTTTTCCTTGCGGGCGACCGCGACCGCCAGCCGCAGCAGCGCTGCCTCCAAGAGCTTGGTGTCGGCCTGGGCTGTCATGTGCAGGGCCTCGAGCCGCTCGACGAGCCTCATATGGGCGGGCACTGCCTGCATGAAGGATGCTTCGAGCTCCATGTCGTCCTGGCCCAGGACGCGCTCGACTTCGCCCCAGTCTGTGAATGCCTGTTCGGCGCGGGCGAGCCAGGCGGCAAGATTTGCGGGGTTGCGGTGAAACGGCGGTGTCGCCGCCACGAAGCTCATCGTGGCCAGATCGTCCGTGGTGATTCCGAGCTCGGATGTCAGATCGATGCCCGAATCCTCGGCGAGACCCTCGGCACGATGTGCGGTCTCGTTGAGGCTGTCGAACAGCATGGCGAGCGCAGTCTGCAGGCGTTGCGGCATTGTGGCGTGCTGCGCCACGATGTCGAGCAGGCTCGCTGTCCCGTGTAGTCGGTGCACCAGGTCGTCGAGCGCGGATCGCTCGCCTGGCCCCGGCCGCGGACGGGGTGTGGCGCGACGGTCCTTCACGCGCATCCCCCGTGCCGTCCGGCAGGGTTACGTCCAAGAGGTCTGCCAACTGAGACAGCCAACGCGGCGCATTTTTGCATAATCATTCTTTCTGAAGGCGCAGGCTCTGGGGTTGAACGCTTGATCAGTATCATGACGAAGCAGTACCGCAGTGGTCGTAGCACATCTGCGACGATCGAGAACCGGACAAGAAAGCGTCCGTTTTTATATCCGGGTTTTGGAGCTCTTGAGTCCTTATCTTATGTGTCACAATATTGTGTATGCTTTACTTCGCCGCTGGACCGGAAGCTTGGGGGCTGTGTCCCGCGTCGCTTGCGGATCGGCGCAAGGGGAGGCGGAATCCATGGGTGCTCGACATAACGCGCACCCGAGGAACAATTTTTGATGAAAGCCAAAACAGTCGCCGGTGGGGGCTTGCCGTCCCAATAACATTCGTTTATTAACAAATGAGATTTTTCGTTAAGTTCTGGTCCGCGGCTGCGCGTAAGGCCTGAAACATATGATGGATATCGTTCAACATTCTCGCCGGCGAAAGGTGCGTTCAGCTGATGTCCTCGATGCGCCAGACCAGCCGCCGTTTCGGTTACATCGCTCTTCAGCCGAACAATGTTTCTGGCAGCAACCTGCATGGCGCCATGCTCGCCGATGGGCTCGATCGCCTGTTCATCGACGTTATTCAGCCGGACGGACGGCGCAGCGAACGTGACGCTGCCATTGCGACCGCGGGCGCGGGCGATGTGATCGTGACGCCGACCTTGGAGATGATGGCCGGTTCGGTCGCCGAACTGGTCACGCTGAACGCGAGCATCGAGGCGAAAGGCGCGTTCTTGGTGATCCTGCAGGTTGCCGGCGGCCTTTCGCTGGACACGCGGTTGCCAGAAGGGCGCGCCATCCTCGGCGCGCTCGCGGTGATGCACACGCTGGAGGACAGCGCGCGCGCCTCGCGCAGCCGCGATCCTCAAGCTGTTGCGGCCCAGGCTGAAACGCCCCAGGTCGTCATCCGGGGGCGCGGCCGTCCGCCGACAGCGATCGAAAAATCGGACGAGATCGTGAAGCTTTACGCCCAGGGTGTTCGCGCCGTGGACATCGCAACCCGCCTCGGGATCGGTCGGGCCTCGGTCTATCGCATGCTGAGCCAGGAACTGCCGCCGGCAGCCCCGCCGATTTCGGCACCGGCGGCTTCGGCGCCGCGCCGGGCGCTTGATGTGGCCGACCGCGTGCGGGGCAAGGCGCTGACGGGTCGGGACTGACGGGTCGGGACTAACGGGGAGAGTCTGGCGGGGCGAGGATGATCAGCCGTTACGGCGGAAAATGTCGGAAATGTGTCCGTCAATTCTCTTTCAGGCCCAAAAATACGTCGTAAGCTCGGGATGTTTCACTCAACGGGGGGGCGCGTCATGGCAGACAAGGGCTACGGCATGGATAAGGCCGATCTGAAAACCCTCATCAAGAAGACCGAGGGGGCCGAGGCTTTCGGCTGCGCCCTGGGCAAGGGCAAGACCGGGCCCTACATCCTGATCCATAAGACCAAGACCGGCGTTCAGCTTATGCCGGAACTGAAATCGGAATTCTCCGATGTTGGAACCAACGTCATTCATGGCGAGGTCCAGCTTGTGGAGGAGGAAGGCAAGCGCTTCGTCCGCTTCTCGATGAACAAGCCGGTCTCGGGCCTTGAGATCCTGGTCACAAAGTTGATCAAGACGGATGCGGGCGTGCCGGACAGCGTGTTCGTCTACAAGGAGCCGGCAGACGCAGCACCCGGGGCGCCGGTTTTGGATGCCGAGGCGATCAAGCAACGCCTGTCGCTGCTCGTGCAGCAGATGATCAAGGTCATCGGCGCCAATCCGACCCTGAAGGATAGCCTGTCCGCCATCGCCCGTCAGGCCAACGGTGCCCTGGGGTCTGCGGCTTTGGCCGAGGCCACGCTGCATTGCGACGAGCTTGAAGCCGCACTCGCCAATGTGCCGCAGACGGCGACGCCCGGCGGCGCCGTGCCGAACGCACCGCCGATGCCGAGCGAGGAAGCGGCCGCCGCGGCCGTCGCCGTGGCCAAGTCCCGCAACGTCTGGCTTGCCGTGCATCGCAAGGTTGCGACCGACATCGAGACGCTTCGCCGCAGTATTCTGGACGAGTACGAGGGCACGGACGTCGCGGCCCAGCTCGACAAGCGGTACGGGGAGGTCGTCGCACCGGTGCTGACCCGTCTGGACGAGAGCCTTGCCGACGCGCTCGACCAGATCCGCACCGCGCGCGATGCCGGCGAGCGCGTCAAGCTTGTCGAGCGCGCGCATGAGATCATGAAGGGCTATGAGAGCTATGTGGCGTCCGAGCCACTGCTGGCCGAACTCGACAGCAACCCTTTCGTTCCGATGGCGATTGCCAAAACCGTCACCAGCACGCTGCGTTCGCTCGCAGTGGCTGTGAAGTGACGGCGTCGCCGCACCTCCTTCCATGTGAGCAGAAGCTTTGAACGACAGACCGACAGACCTGACGCTCGATCTTGAGCGTCAGGTCTCGACGCGCTACGGCGCCGCCATCACGCTCGCCACGCCCGCGAACGAGACGGTTGAGACATTGCTCGGCCATCGCTCTGTCCGCGCGTTCCTTTCGGACGCGCTGCCGGAGGGCACGCTTGAGACCCTGATTACCGCTGCCAGCTCGGCTGCGAGCTCGTCCAACATGCAGCTCTGGTCCGTGTTGTCCGTCGATGACCCGGCGATCCGCGCCAGCATGGCCGCCTATGCCGGCAACCAGCGCCATATCGAGGTGGCGCCCCTGTTCCTGGTGTGGCTGGCCGATCTCTCCCGCGCCCAGCGCATCGGGG
Source organism: uncultured Rhodospirillales bacterium (assembly GCA_903873995.1). Lineage (GTDB taxonomy): Bacteria > Pseudomonadota > Alphaproteobacteria > Acetobacterales > Acetobacteraceae > CAIQQQ01. The sequence goes on along the minus strand of CAIQQQ010000349.1, from coordinate 2,236 downwards.
AGGCGGAGGGCCGCGAGATGGCGGCACTGCCCTACACCGAGACTTTAATCACCGCCGTGATCGACTCCGCGCTTGCCGCCCAGAACGCAGTGGTGGCCGCCGAGTCGCTGGGGCTCGGCACCGTCTATATCGGCGCGCTGCGCAATCGGCCGGAGGAGGTCGCGGCCGCTCTCGGCCTGCCGCCAGGTGTGATGGCGGTGTTCGGCCTGTGCGTGGGCCACCCGGACCCTGCCGTTGCAACCGCCATCAAGCCGCGGCTGCCGCAATCCGTGATCCTGCATCACGACCGTTACAACACCGCCCATGAAGAAGCGGGCATCGCTGCCTATGACACGGCGCTGAAATCGTTTCAGGCCAGCCAGGCGCTCGCCCCCGCCGGCTGGCTGCGCGCCGTGGCCAGCCGCCTTGGCGCGGTCTCTGGCCTCAGCGGCCGCGATCGCCTGCGCGATGCCCTCGCAGCGCTCGGTTTCCCGCTGCGCTGATTGGGTGCCTGGTCACCGATTCCCGAACGTGGTGCACGCCGTCCTTTGCGATCTTGCGCGCAGAGCGCCCCAGATCGGCGGAAATTGTAAAAGACACGCAGTCATGTCCGGCCCGGCGCGGCATATTTATTGGCTCCGGTGGGGTCGCTTCACAAAAACACAAGGATTAAAATGACGCGCCGAGGCACGATCGGCTCAATTCAAACAGCTTTTGGCAGCCAACATTTATTAACACAGTCATCGTCGCACCGGCGCATGGCTGGCAAGCTCACGTCAGACGAGCTTTTGTGCAGATGTCTGCGTATGAAGTGCTTCAGGGCGTGCGACCACGCACCCCGTCCCGCGCCATCGTTGCGCAATCAGAAGGCGCAATCGATATGAGCCATATTTCAACGGTCACGCCGACCTTCGCTGAACTCGCCCTCAATCCCAAGCTGCTCGAGGCTCTGGCCCAGCAGGGCTACACCACGCCGACGCCGATCCAGGCGCAGGCGATCCCCGTGCTGCTGGGTGGGCGCGACCTGCTGGGCCTGGCGCAGACCGGCACCGGCAAGACGGCTGCCTTCCTGCTGCCGATCCTTCATCGGCTCGCCGCCAACCCCAGGCCGGCGCCCCCGCGCTGCGCCAATGTGCTGATCCTGGCGCCGACCCGCGAGCTCGCCTCGCAGATCGACCAAAGCATCGCAGCCTACGGGCAGAACCTTGGCATGAGCCACACCGTGGTGTTCGGCGGCGTCAGCCAGTTCCACCAGGTGCGTGCCATGTCCCGCGGCGTGGACTTCCTCGTCGCCACGCCCGGCCGCCTGCTCGATCTCACCGGCCAGGGCCATATCGATCTCGGCGCCACGCATATCCTGGTGCTCGACGAGGCCGATCAGATGCTCGACATGGGCTTTGTCAAGCCGATCCGCCAAGCGGTGGCGATGATGCCGACAGACCGCCAGACCCTGTTGTTCTCCGCCACGATGCCGCCGGCGATCGCGACGCTCGCCGCGAGCCTGCTGCGCAACCCGGAACGTGTGGAGATTACTCCGCCCGCTACCACCGTGGCCCGCATCGGCCAGAGCGTGATGTTCACGGACGCTCAGAACAAGCTGACATTGCTGCAGATGCTGGTGAAGTCCAAGGACGTGACGCGCGCCATGGTGTTCACGCTCACCAAGAGCACGGCCAATAAGGTTGCCGATGCGCTGACCGCCGCCGGCCAGCCGGCCGAGGCGATTCACGGCAACAAGTCCCAAGGCCAGCGCGAGCGCGCGCTCGCCGGCTTCAAGTCCGGCGCCGTCCGCGTGCTCGTTGCCACCGACCTCGCCTCGCGCGGGATCGACGTCGACGATGTCAGCCACGTGTTCAACTTCGACATGCCCAACATCGCTGAAAGCTACGTCCACCGCATCGGCCGCACCGCCCGCGCCGGCCGCGACGGCCTCGCCGTCTCACTGTGCGAGCCCGAACACCGCGCCTGGCTCGCCGCCATCGAGCGGACCATCGGGCAGAAGGTGCCGGTCATGATGGACCACCCCTACCACTCCGAAGCCGCCCGGCTTTCGACCATGAAGCCCCCCGTCATGGGCGGCGGCGGCAACCGCGGCGGGAATCGTGGCGGCCCCTCGCAGGGGCGCGGCCGGCGGTGAGGAAGGCCAGGGGCTCCGCCCCTGGACCCCGCCAAGGGCCGAGAGGCCCTTGGAACCCATCAGTCTAGAGCAGCGTCCGATCGAACTGAGCCGCTTGCGGCTCATTCGAGCGGACATAAG
>CAIQQQ010000348.1 GCA_903873995.1 uncultured Rhodospirillales bacterium | reverse complement strand
GCCCCTTTGCGCGAGTGTCCCGCACCAGAAATTCGCAAGGCGAATTCCTGGTAAAGCGGGCCACTAACCTATTTTTTCTACTGTCGTGATTCTGAAATTCGCCCTGCGAATTTCAAAATCACGACAGTAGCGTAATCTGAGCGGGCGTTATCTTCGCGGCACGGACGCCACCAATGCCAGGGCCGCGATCGCGATCACCACAAGACCCGAAATACCCGCCAGCACATGCACCGGCCAGACCGGCCACACAAGATCAAGCCCCGCCAGCAGCGCCATCGCCACCATCGCATAGGCTACAACGGCGCCGCGCATCAGACGTTGGCCAGCACCGCGTCGCAGATGCGGTCCACATCGTGGTCGGTCAAATCCGGATGCAGCGGCAGCGCCATGATCCGGGTCGAGACATCCTCGCTCACCGGCAGGGCCGTGCCGTCATGCGCCCCGGCATAGGCCGGCTGGTGATGCAGCGGGCGAGGATAATAGATTGCACTCGGCACGCCGGCCGCCGCAAGGCCAGCCTGCATCCGGTCCCGCGCAGCCCCATCCGGCAGTAGGATGGCGTAGATCGCAAAGGCGCTCTCGCTGTCCGGCACGCGGGCCGGCGTGGTGACCGCGTTGCCCAGCCTGCTGTCATACACCGCGGCGATTTTCTCACGCGCGGCGAGCTCGTCTTGGAACACCGTCATCTTGCTCAGCAGCACGGCGGCCTGGAACGTGTCCATCCGCCCGTTCATGCCGGTGCGCAGCACCTCGTACCGCGTCGTCCCCTCGCCATGCGTGCGCAGCGAGCGGAACAAAGCGGCGCGCTCGGCACTCTCGGTGAACAGCGCGCCGCCATCGCCGTAAGCGCCGAGCGGTTTGGACGGAAAGAAGCTGGTCGCCGTCGCATCCGCCATCGACCCCAGCCTCACGCCGTGCAGCGACGCACCAAACGCCTGGGCGCAGTCATCGATGGTGAACAGCCCCTCCTGCTCGGCGATCGCGCGGATCGCGGGCCAGTCCGCCGGCTGGCCGAACAGATCCACGCCGATGATGGCGCGCGGCCGCAGCGCGCCTTTCGCCTTCACCTCGGCGATGCGGGCGGCCAGATGCGCGATGTCGATCTGGAAGGTGCGCGGGTCGATGTCCACGAACACCGGCGTGGCCCCCAGCACCAGCGGCACCTCGGCGGTGGCGGTGTAGGTGAACGCGGGCAGGAACACCGCATCGCCCCGGCCGATCTCCTCGGCCATCATCGCGATCTGCAGCGCGTCCGTGCCCGAGCTCACCGTCACGCAATGGGTGGCGCCACAGAACGCCGCCAGCGTGCGCTCAAGCTCGGCGACCTCCGGCCCGAGGATGAACTGGCAATGCGCCAGCACCGCGTCCAGCCGCGGACGCAGGTCGGCAACGATTCGTGCCTGCTGCGCCTTGAGGTCAAGAAACGGAATCGGCCGAGGCATATCGTTCATGGTCTCTCCAAATCAGGCGCGCGCAGACGCGCTGCCGTCAGCGTTGTGGTCAAATTCGGGGATCATCCGTCCCACCATGTTGAGCGCCAACCGCGTCTGCCCACCCCGGCAGGCCTGGGCGATTTCCTCAATCGCGCGGCCTACGATGGCCGGATCGGCCGTTCGCGGTGTGGCCATCAGCAGGCCGGGCATGCCCGTCTCGCGCGGCGGCTCGCGGCCATGGAACAGCTCCTCGAACAGCTTCTCCCCCGGGCGAAGGCCGGTGAAGCGGATCTCGACATCGATATCGGGCCGCAGCCCTGCGAGCCGGATCATCTGGCGCGCCAGATCCACGATCTTCACCGGTTCGCCCATGTCCAGCACGAAAATCCCACCGTCATCTATACATGCGTTCATGCCGGCGACCGACGCCTCCAGCACCAGCCCCACCGCCTCGCGCACCGTCATGAAATAGCGCTGCATATCGGGATGCGTGACCGTGAGCGGTCCGCCCCGCGCCAGCTGGCGCTGAAACAGCGGCACCACCGAGCCGGTGCTGCCCAGCACATTGCCGAACCGCACCGTGATGCAGCGCATCCCCCCACGTGCCCTGGCCTCGATATCGAGCGCCTGGCAATACATCTCCGCCATCCGCTTGGACGCGCCCATCACGCTGGTCGGGTTCACCGCCTTGTCCGTCGAGATCAGCACCATCGCAAGCGCACCCACCGCGCGCGCCGCATCGGCCACGTTGCGCGTGCCGCTGGCATTGGTCAGCAGACCCTCGAGCGGATTCGCCTCCACCATCGGCACATGCTTCAGCGCCGCCGCATGAAACACCAACTCCGGGCGGTGATGCTCCATCACCGACTGGATGCGCGCCGCGTCGCGGATATCGGCGATCACGCAGGTGCGCGCGATATGCGGCAGGTCGCCCAGCTCCTGGTCAATCTGCCACAGCGCGTATTCGCCGTTGTCCAGGAGCACCAGCGTCTCAGGCCCCAAGGCCGCGACCTGCCGTGCCAGTTCCGAACCGATCGTGCCGCCGGCACCCGTCACCAGCACCCGCCGGCCCTGCACCAGCCGCGCCATGCCGTCCCGATCCAGCGGCAGCTGCGCGCGGTTGAGCAGGTCCTCGATCGCAACTGGCCGCAGCTCGAAGCGATGTGCCGCATTTGCCTCATCCAACGAGGTCGGCCGCGGCGCGCGGGCAACGCGCAGCCCCTCGCGATCCGCCGCCGCCATCAGCCCGGCCAGCACAGGCCCGGGCACCTCGGCATCAGTCAGCACCAGCGCCTGCGGCAGCGCATCGCGCGCCCGCAACGCCGCCAGCACCTCCCCAGCCTCCGCGACCGACCCCAGGATCGGATGGCCATGGATGCGCCGCCCGGTCTGAGACGCGCCCAGCGACAGCAGCCCCACAACCTCCATCGGCGCGTCCCGCTCAGCGGCCAGCGATTGCAGGAACACATCCGCCCCTTCGCCGGCGCCTACCAGCAGCACCCTCTGGGCAGACGAGGGAATGGTCTTCTCGCCCTCCTGCAGCAGCCGGTAGGACACGCGCGGCAGGCCGAGCAGCAGCACCAGCGTCATGGCATGGATCACCGGAAACGCCGGCCCCGCCGGCAGCTCGCCGGCCTCCACCATCCCCAGCACGAACAACGCCGCACAGCCCAAGGACGCAGCTCCAACCCCGATCAGGTCGCCGATCGTGGCAAAGCGCCAATACTGCGTGGACAGCCGTAACGGCGCACCCGCCAGCAGCAGCGCCACAGCCCCCCACCCAATCGACCACAATGGCGTCATCGGATCGCCCGCCGGATTGGCCAGCCACCGCGCCAGCGGCACCGCCAACGCCGCCAGCGTGGCATCGAGCCCGATATTGAGCGCGATGCGACTCGCCGGCCGTGACAGGCGGAGCATGGGAAATCTCATGGCGTGTCTATAACCCCGGTCCCGTCCAGTGGCCAGAACGGCACAACCTCGCTAAGCAGCCAACATGACATTCATGGCCTTTCTTCGACATCTGCTGTTCTGCGCCGGCCTCGCCGGTGTGTCCGCCCTGGTGGTGCGCGCCACCATCGATGCGCGGGTGATGGACCAGCCCAACGCCCGCAAGGCCCATACCAGCCCCACCCCCAAGGGCGGCGGCATCGGCATTGTCGTGGCGTTCATGCTCGGCATGGCCGTCCTGTATGGTTTTGCCGAGTTCTCCCGGCTTGCGGACCCGTATTTTCGCGGCGTGATCCTGGCAGCGTTCGCCATCGCCGTGGTGTCGTTCCTCGATGATCTGCGCGACTGGCCGTTCCTGGTGAAGCTGGCGGCCCAACTGCTCGCAGGCCTCGCCGCCATCTTCAGCGGGCTCTATGTCAGCGAGGTGCATCTGCCGTTCTGGGGACCGGTCGAGCTCGGCATGGTGGGGGCCGCCGCAACGCTGATCTGGATCCTGTTCGCCACCAATGCGATGAACTTCATCGACGGGCTGAACGGCCTTGCCGCCGGCGTGACGCTGATCGCCTGCCTGTTCCTCGCCCTGATCGCGCAGGCGCAGGCCGGCTGGTTCGTCTATTTCGCCGCCATGGTGCTGGCGGCCGGCATCGTCGGCTTCCTGCCGTTCAACTTCCCCCGCGCGCGCATCTTCATGGGCGATGTCGGAAGCCAGTTCTGCGGCTTCATGCTGGCCATGCTGGGCGTGGCGGCGGCGCGGTTCGGCCAAGTGGACATGTCACTGCTGCTGGTGCCCATGCTGATCCACGCGGTGCTGTTCGATGTGGCGTTCACACTGGTCAGGCGCGTGGTGAATGGCGAGCGCATCACCCAGGCCCATCGCGGTCATCTGTATCAGATCGCCCATCGCTCCGGCATGGACGCACGCTGGATCGCCGCCGTGCATTGGGGGTTTGCAGCCCTCGGCGGCCTGATGGCGCTGGGGTTCGTTGCAGCACCCGCGGTGCTGAAGCCGGCTCTCCCGCTCCTGCTGATCGGCCCGCAGATGTTCTGGCTGGCCTACGTTGCGCTGCGGGCCCGCCGCGCCGAACTCGGGCCCTGGTAAGGCACCCGTAGCAGCAAAACGAAACCGGCGATCAGGAACACCACAATCACCATCATGCCGGCGCGCTGGCTGCCGGTGATCGCGGTGATCGCACCGAGCGCGAGTGGCCCTAGAAACGCCGTCACCCGGCCGGACAGGGCGAACAGCCCGAAATAGGCGCCCCGGCTGTCAGACGGCGCAAGTCCCGCCATCAGGCTGCGGCTCGCCGCCTGGGCCGGCCCCACAAAGATGCCAAGGCCCAGGCCCAGCACCCAGAACGCCGTCTGCCCGTGAACGAGAAGCAACGCGGCACCCAGCACGGCCACCCCCGCGATGGATATCAAAACCATCGCCTTGGCGCCGATCCTGTCCTCCAGGAATGCAAACCCCGCTGCCCCCAGCCCCGATGTGAGATTGAGGCCGATGCCGAAGATCAGCACGTCCTGTGCGCCCAGCCCAAAGCTGCCGGCCGCAAAGATCCCGCCGAACGCGAACAGCGTCGTCAGCCCGTCCATGTAGAACAGCCGCGCCAGCAGGAACCGGCCCAGCGCCGGCGCCGCCAGAACCGCGCGAAACACCGAAGACAGCTCCGCCACGCCCTCCCGCACCGCCAGGCCCCACGGCGTGCGCGCCCGCGTCTCCGGCACGAACACCACCACCGGCCAGCCGAACACCGCGAGCCACCCGGCCGCGAACAAGGTGGTGGCGCGGATATGCTCGGCCTGCGCGCGATCAAGCCCGAACAGCGACGGGTTCGGCATCACCAGCAAAACGAGGCACAGTCCAAGGCAGGTCAATCCGCCGGCATAGCCGAACGCCCAGGCCAGCATGGACAGCCGGCCTATGCGCTCCGGCGGCACCAGCCCCGGCAGCATGGCGTTGTAGAACACGGTCGCCACCTCGAACGCGATGGTTGCGATCCCCACCAGCACCAGCGCATAGGCGGCATCCCCCGCATGCGGCCGGGCAAACCACAGCCCCGCCATGCACACAACCATGATCCCAATCGCCACCCCGAGCATGCCCCGGCGCCGCCCGGCCCGATCCGCCACTGCCCCCAGCGGCACCGAGATCAACGCGATCACAATCCCAGCCAAAGCCTGGGTGCCAGCCCATAGCGATGTGCCCGTCTCCGGGCTGTCCGCCACCGCCTGTGTGAAATAGGCAGCGAACACAAAGGTGCTGATCACCGTCGTGAACGCGCCGTAGGCCCAGTCATACAAAACCCAGGCCCCGATCGCGCGCCGCATGGCATCTTCCCCCGTGCCTCCCCAGATTAGCCACGGCGCCATGCGCCGTCACGCGACCCATCGGAGACCATCATGTTCCGCCCGCTCGCCCTCTTTCTCCTGCTGCCGCTCACAGCCTTCGCCCAGGCGCCGAATCCCTCGTTCAACCTTGTGAACAAGTCCGCACAGCCGATCGCTCAGCTCCACCTCTCGCCCGCCGGCCACGCAACCTTCGGCACCCGCAACTGGATCGCAGCCCCGCTGGCGACCGCATCCAAGGTCGCCGTGCGGCTACCGGCCGACGGCAACTGCATCTTCGACCTGCGCGCCACCTACGCGGACGCCACCGTCGAGACAAAGCGCACGCTCGACCTCTGCCATACCGACGACGTCGCGTTCATCGGCGCCAAGCCCGCCAATGACCCAAGCTTCACGTTCATCAACAAGGCGGACAAAACCGTGGCCGAGCTCAGCGCGGTGCCGCCCGGCAAGCCCGCGGGCGCCAATCTCCTCACCGCCCCCGTCCTGCCCGGCGCCAGCGTGCCGGTGAAGCTCGACCGCGGCGCCTGTGTCTATGACGTGCATATAGCCTTTGCCGATCACGCCGGCGGCAAGACGCGGCGCAATGCCGATCTCTGCCATCTGGGCGAGATCACGCTGGTTCCGTAGCAGCCTCCCCCGTGTATGATCGCCGAAAGATCATAAACGGGGGAGGCGGCCGATGAGCACAACGCTCGCAGCCGAGGCAGCGATCGCCGCGCCGAAACAGCGTAACTATGCCCGCAACTACTGGGCCTTCGTGGTGCCGGCCGGCGCCGTGGTCGGCCTCGTTATCGTGCTGCCATGGGTCTTCACCCTCGTCATGTCCGTCCATGAATGGAAGGTCGGCTCCGATCCCAGCTTCGTGGGCCTGGACAACTACACCCGCCTGTTCGCCGATGAGCGTTTTCAATGGGCGACCCTGCGCACCCTGATCTTCACCGTGCTCGCGGTGATCTTCCCCATGATCCTCGGCATCGCCGCCGCCGTCACGTTCCAGCGCCGCTTCGCCTTCCGCGGCCTCGCGCGCACCATCTTCATCCTGCCGATGATGGCCACCCCCGTCGCCGTGGCCCTCATCTGGACGATGATGTTCCACCCCCAGCTCGGTGTGCTGAACTATCTGCTCACGAGCGTGGGCCTGCCGCCGTCAGCCTGGAGCTATGACGCCGTCTCGGTCATCCCCACCCTCGTCCTGGTCGAGACCTGGCAATGGACGCCGCTCGTCATGCTCATCGTGCTCGGCGGCCTTGCCTCCCTGCCGCAAGACCCCTACGAGGCCGCCCGCCTGGACGGCGCCAGCGCCTGGCAGATGTTCTGGCACATCTCCCTGCCGCTGGTCTGGCCGCATATCGTGGTCGCCCTGGTGATCCGCACCATCGACGCGCTGAAGGCGTTCGACACCATCTACGTCATCAGCGAGGGTGGGCCCGGCACCGCAAGCGAAACGCTCAACATCCTGCTCTATTCCACCGCCTTCAAATATTACGACATGGGCTACGCCAGCGCGATCACCGTGTTGTTCTTCATCCTGATCATGATCGTGAGCCTGGTCCTGCTCTCCGTTCGGCAGAAGGCCGGCCAGTCATGAGGATGCCAGAATGATCCATAAGGGAAACTACCTACGCCGCCTGCCCGGTCAGATCGGGTCAGGCCTCGTGGTGTTCACCCTTATCTCGCCGGCCATCCTCGTGTTCCTGTGGATGCTGTCCCTCGCGCTCAAGACCGAGGTGGACAACATGGCCTTCCCGCCGGTGTTCATCCCCGATCCCCCCACGCTCGCCAACTTCGCGCAGGTGTTCGAGAAGAACGACTTTCTGCTCTATGGCTGGAACTCCATCGTCGTCTCGTTCAGCGCCACCGCCACAGCCCTGCTGCTCGGCGTGCCCGCCGGCTTCGGCATCGCCAAATCCAAGGCCTCCCGCGCCGCCGCCCTCATCATGATCGCGCGCGTCACCCCGGGCCTGTCCTACCTCGTGCCGCTGTTCATCATCTTCCAATGGATGGGCCTTACCGGATCCCTCACGCCCATCATCATCACCCATCTCGTCATCACGGTGCCGATCGTTGTCTGGGTCATGATCGGCTTCTTCGAAGGCCTGCCCGCGGAACTTGAAGAAGCTGCCCTCGTGGACGGCGCCACCATCTGGCAGGCCTTCCGCCACATCGCCCTCCCGCTCGCCCGCCCCGGCATCACGGTCGCCACAATCCTCGCCTTTATCTTCAGCTGGAACAATTTCATCTTCGGCGTCGTCCTCGCCGGCCGCGAAACCCGAACCCTCCCCGTCGCCGTCTACAACGTCCTGACCTTCGAACAGGTCAGCTGGGGCCCCCTCGCCGCCGCCGCCCTCCTGGTCACAGCCCCCGTCCTGATCCTGACCCTCATAGCCCAAAAAGAAATCGTCGCCGGCCTCACCGCGGGCGGTGTGAAAGGGGGGTGAAGAAAGGCCAGGGGCTTTGCCCCTGGACCCCACCGTCGTACGTCAGCACGCCCTCGGCGTGACGGGGCCGAG
>CAIQQQ010000347.1 GCA_903873995.1 uncultured Rhodospirillales bacterium | reverse complement strand
GCGGAGCCGCGTGCTGAACCGGCGGCGGAGCCGCGTGCTGAACCGGCGGCGGCGGTGGCGCGGGGCGGGGCTGGGCCTGCTGGACCGGAGACGGTGCCGGACGCGGCTGAACTGGGGCGGGCGCTGGAGCTGCCTGAACCGGCCGGGGTGCGGCGGCCACCTGCGGAACGGCCGAAACGGCGCCGGCGGAGCCGGCCACAGGCGTGCTGGGACGCGCAAACGCGGGCGCCGCAGACCCCACTGCGGGGGCCAGCTGCGGCAACGCTCCAGCCGGACGCTGCGGCGCCGGCTGCACCGGCGCGCCCGGCGCAGGGGACGCGGGCTGCGGCTGGCCGGCAGACGGAGGCAGGCCTCCGGCTGGCCGCTGAGCAAGTGCCCCCGGTGCGCCAAGTGTCGCCTGCGGCACTGGCCCGAGCGTCGCAGGCCGAGGCAGACGGGGGTTGGCGGGCGGAGTCTGAGGCGCAGGAACCGCCTGGCCAACCACCGGGGCCGGCAGACCGCCGGGCGGGCGGACCGCCGGAGTGAGCCGTGCCGCCGGAAGTGGCGCGGCCGCCACGCCTTGCGGCACGCCCTGAAGGGCCGGTGCCTGGGGCGTCACCCCGGTCAGCGCGGGCGTGCCGGGAGACCGTCCGGGCGCCCGTCCGGCCAGGGACGGCAAGGCGGCGGATGCAGATGCCGGTCCTGGCGCGGCCGCAGCTGGGCCCGCGGCCGCTGGTGCGGCCGGCCGGATCGGCGGACCGGGCCGCGGCGCCGTTGCCGGCGCCGTGCCCGCAGACGCGGGAAGATTGAGCGCCTGGGCCACGCGTGGCGTGAAACCGGCGGTGGCACGGGATGGCTGGACCGGCACCTGCGCCAAAGGCTGCGCACTGGCCAAGGTGGTAGCGCTCACCGGTCGCGCCAGGTTGGCCACCGGCTGCGACTGGGTCATCGCAGTCGCTGGCACGATCGTGGCGCCACGATTGTTCACGTATTTCGTATTCGTGATGTTGTTGGTCACATTGGTGTTCGTGACATTCGTGATGTTGTTCACATTCGTCACGTTGGTAACGTTGACGTTGCGTACGTAATTATTCGAGACACGATAAGGCGGCCGATACACCTCACGCGGCCCTAAGGGAATCCAGCCCACTGAGCCGCCATAGCCGCCGCCGAACCCGCCGGCCAGCCCCACGCCCACGCCAATGCCGACCCCGATGCCAACAAACGCCACCAGCGCCGGCGCATAGACCGGCCGGCCCACCACTACCACGCCCGGCACCACCGGCGTCCAGGCCCAGCGGTCGTCGATCTCCACCCAGCGGCCGTAATGGAACGGCGCGAAGCCCCAGGATGCGTCATCCACCCAGGTCCAGCCCCAGGGGAGCACATACGCCCAGTGGCCGTGGCGATACGGCACCCAGTCGCGCTCCACCGGCGGATACCAGACGCGACCGTATTCTGGGGCCGCGACCCATTCGCCGGTCTCGGCCACCGCATCATAGCCGGTCATCTGCTGCACCACCGGCGGCGCGTCATAGCGGCGCGCGAACTGCGTCGGCTGGTCGCGCGCCATTTGGGCCGCCAGGAAGCCGTCGCTCGCCTCCGGCCCCACCTGGCCCGCGAAATTCTCATCGCCAGTGATGCTGGCGGTCTGCCGCGGCCCCACCGCCAGAGACATGCCAGGGGCCGAGACCTGCGCCAGGCCGTCCTGCACCGTCACCTGTGTGGGGGACAGCGTATCACCAGCCACAACCTCATACTGGCCGGGCTGGGACAGCGTTACCGTGCCGCGCGGCGTGCGCAGGCTCACAACCTGGCCCCGCGGCAGGTCGCGCACCCGCAGATAGACGCGGCCCTGCGGTGCCACAGAGGTGAATTGCTGGTCGCTGAGCGTATCGACGTCAAACTCTGTGCCCTGGTCCAGGGTCACGCGGTTGGGGCCGACATCGAGGTCGACACTGGACGAAGGCTGCGTCCAGACGGCGCTGCCGCTGGTCACGGGATAGTTGATCTGCGCCTGGTCCCACTGCGTCGCCCCGTCACCATGATACGACACAGTGCCACTCAGACGCGCGATCCGGCCGACCAGGGACGGTGGGTCCTGCGCCGGAACCCCGGCCCCTTCGGCCTGTGCATACGCTGGAACCACCGATCCAAACAGGACGGTCCCGATCAGGGCCACTGCAACGACACGGTTACGGGTTTCGCGCATCGCAAACTCCAACACCCATGCTTCGGGTTCTACGCAAGTGAATCACGCAATCATGGCGAAACCCGGTCACACCATATGACGAAAGCGTCACGCGGCCCGCCGGGTGAAAAAAGCGTCACGCGGCCCGCCGCGATACCGCCACACTGCCAGAACACTTTATATCGCTGAAATTCGGGAGACAGATTATGGTCAGGTCACTCTTGCGTATCGCCGTCCCTGCCGGAGCGCTGGTCGTTCTTCTCGCGCTGCAAGGCTGCGTCGCCTACTCCGGATACGGCTATGGTTACGGAGATGGCGTCACCTACGCCCCAGCTCCGACCGTCGTGGTGCCGATCTATCCTGGATATGGCGGGTATCGCGGATATGGCGGGGGTTACGGCGGATATCGGGGCGGATACGGCCATTACAGATGACCACTCGGCCTGACAGGGCAGAACGGCCTCCCCGGAGGAAGGCCGCTTTGGCGGGTCAGACTGCGACAGGCGTCAGTGGCCGAGACCCTTGACGATCTCTTCGGTCATCTTCTTCGCGTCCCCGAACAGCATCATCGTGTTCGGGCGGAAGAACAGTTCGTTGTCCACGCCGGCATAGCCAGACGCCATCGAGCGCTTGACGAACAGCACCGTCGCCGCCTTGTCCACCTCAAGGATCGGCATGCCGTAGATCGCACTGGAGGGGTCGGTCTTGGCCGCCGGGTTGGTCACATCATTGGCGCCGATGACATAGACGACGTCGGCCGTGGAGAAGTCGTTGTTGATCTCCTCCAGCTCGAACACCTCGTCATACGGGACATTCGCCTCGGCCAGCAGCACGTTCATATGGCCCGGCATGCGGCCTGCCACTGGATGGATGGCGTATTTGACCGTGACACCCTCTTTCTTCAACAGATCGCCCATCTCGCGCAGCGCGTGCTGCGCCTGGGCCACCGCCATGCCGTAGCCGGGCACCACGATCACCTTGGACGCATTTTTCATGATGAACGCCGCGTCATCGGCGTTGCCCGATTTCACCGTGCGGTCGGTGCGCGCAGCCGGCCCCGTGGCCGCCCCGCCGTCGGTGCCGAAGCCGCCGAGCAGGACGTTGAAGATGCTGCGGTTCATGCCTTTGCACATGATGTACGACAGGATCGCGCCGGACGCGCCGACCAGAGCACCGGTAATGATCAGAGCGAGGTTCTGAATGGTGAAGCCGATGCCGCAGGCCGCCCAGCCGGAATAGCTGTTCAACATGGACACAACGACCGGCATGTCCGCCCCGCCGATCGGGATGATCAGCAGGAAGCCCAATGCAATGGCGAGCAGCGCGATCATCCAGAACACGAACTGGCTGCCCGACATCACGAACACCACGATCAGCACGGCCAGCAGGATCCCAAGGCCAAGGTTCAGCTGGTGCTGATACTTGAACTGGATCGGCGAGCCCTTCATCAGCGCCTGCAGCTTGGCGAACGCGATCAACGAGCCAGAGAAAGTGATGCCGCCGATGGCAAGGCCGAGCGACATCTCAATCAGGCTCTGGCCGTGGATTGCACCCGGCGTGCCAATGCCGAAGGCCTCCGGCGCGTTCAGCGCGGCGGCCGCCACGAACACGGCAGCCAGACCCACGAGCGAGTGGAACGCCGCCACCAGCTGCGGCAGCGCCGTCATCTGGATGCGACGCGCCAGAAACGTGCCGACGGTGCCGCCGATGGCCACGCCCACCACGATCAGCGCAAATCCCAACCCGGTGATGCCCGCATGCAGAACGGTGGCGGCGATCGCGATCGCCATGCCGATCATGCCGAAGCGGTTGCCCTGCTGCGATGTCTCAGGGTTGGACAGCCCGCGCAGGGCCAGGATGAACAGAACGGCCGCGACGAGATAGGCGACCGAGGTCAGGGAGGCGGACATCGCGCTTATCTCACTTTCTTCTTGAACATGGACAGCATGCGCTGCGTCACGACGAAGCCACCGAAGATGTTCACCGATGCCAGAGTCACGGCGATGAACCCGAACGCCATCGCCCAGCCGTCGTGCGACAGCCCGGTCGCCAGCATGGCGCCCACGATGATCACCGACGAGATCGCGTTGGTGACACCCATCAGCGGCGAATGCAGCGCCGGCGTGACGTTCCACACCACGTAATAGCCCACGAAACAGGCCATCAGGAAGATCGCGAGCAGGAAGATGAACGGCTCCACCGCCTCGGCCACGGGGCCCGCAGCAGCCGTGAAATGCGAGGCGGCATCGGCCAGCGCATTGGCGCGGCTGGCGAGGTCGGCGGCCTGTTGGGCGAGATCGGATGCAGTCATTGAGGGCTCCTCAGGCCGCGGCGGCGGGCTGGAACGCGGCGTGCACAACATGCCCGCCGCGGGTCAGCATCACGCCCTTGATGATGTCGTCGCTCTCGGGAAGCTTCGGCGCCTTGGCGTCCTTGTCCCAGAACGTGCTCAGGAAGGTGAACAGGTTCTTCGAATAAAGCTGGCTCGCCGCGACCGGGATGCGGGCCGGCCAGTTCTGCCAGCCGACCACCTTCACGCCGTTCGGCGTCACGATCGTCTCGCCGGGCACGGTCATCTCACAGTTGCCGCCGGCGTCGGCGGCGATGTCCACGATCACGCTGCCGGCCTTCATGCTGGCCACATGTGCCGCGTTCACGATGGTCGGCGCCTTGCGGCCCATCACCAGTGCTGTGCAGATCACCAGGTCGTTCTTGGCGATCGTAACGCTCATCAGCTCGGCCTGCTTCTGGCGGAAGGCCTCGCTCATCTGCCCGGCATAGGCACCGGTCTGCTTGGCGCTCTCCTCGTCATCGACGCCGACATAGGTGGCGCCCAGCGAGCGGATCTCTTCCTTCGCGGCCGGCCGCACGTCGGTCGCCGACACCAGCGCGCCCAAGCGCCGTGCGGTGGCGATCGCCTGCAACCCGGCAACACCGGCGCCGATCACGAACACGCGCGCCGGTGGCACTGTGCCGGCCGCCGTCATCATCATCGGAAAGCCCCGGTCGAACTGGTTGGCGCCCTCGATCACCGCGCGATAACCGGCAAGGTTGGCCTGGCTCGACAGGATGTCCATCGACTGCGCGCGCGTGATGCGCGGCAGGAGTTCCATCGCAGCGCAGTCGATGCCGGCCTCGGCCAGGTGCGCCACCAGTTCGGGGTGACCCATGGCGCCCGCGGTGCAGACCAGGAGCGCGCCGCGCTCGATCAGCGCCAGCTCGGCGGCCTCCGGAGTCTGCACGGCGAAGACGATCTTCGCATCCTTCAGCGCTGCGGCCGGATCGGCGACGATCTCGGCGCCCGCCGCCACATAATCCGCATCCGAGATGGCGGAATGCAGGCCCGCGCCCGTCTCGATCGCGATGGCAAGACCCAAAGCGGTCAGCTTCTTGACCGTCTCCGGCGTGGCCGCCACACGCGTTTCAAATGCGCGCCGCTCTTTCAGCACCGCAAGGCGCATCGGGATCATCCTCGTGTTGTGTTGGGCTCAGATCATGGCAGAGGGCCCGACCGCGTTGTCGAGCCTCGGTGCGTCTATGCCGAGTGAGCGGGTGCAGCGCAAGGGGCGTTACGGGAAGGACAGAAAGTGCCGCCCGCGCTGCATGATGTTATCGTCATTTGCGCCAGGCCACGGCGCGGATAGCATCGCGCAAAGAAAACTGCGAGCAAGGTCCCCCCGTGCCGAACCAGTTAACGCCCACATCGACACCCGGCTTGTCGGCAGAGGAGCGGCGCGTCCTGGCTGATGCGGTGACGCTGATGGAGCACCCAAACGCCGCCGCCAAGGCCCTGACGATGACCGGCGGGCCCACTGACAAGATCTTCGGCACGATCGCGAAGCTGACCTCGGGCGACCTGAAGGCGATGGTCAAATCCGGGCTTCGCAGCTGCCTCCGGGTTGCGGTCAGCCCGGCTCTGTCCGCCGCCCGCCCGTCAAAGAACCAGGACTGGTTCACGGTTGCCATATCCGCCCTCACCTAAGGTTTTAGCAGCTATCAGTAAGGCGGCATGTGAGGTGAACCGTTACCCTGATGGGGGTTGTTTTGCGCTTCGCCGAGCCTTGGTCCGGAAGCTTAATATCGACGATGATCAGTTGATCTTTGGCAATGGTTCTGATGAGATCATAGTGCTTGCGGTCAAAGCCTTTGCCGCTAAAGGTGATGAGGTCATTATTGCCAAACCATCATTCTTGGTCTATGAGATAGCTTCAACCTTGTCAGGTGCGAAAGTGCATCAGGTTCCGCTCAAAGATTTTCGTTATGACCTGAATGCCATGAGGGCCAAGATCAATGCCCGCACAAAGATCATATTTATTGGGAATCCGGATAATCCGGCAGGGACATACATCACTTCAACCCAAGCAGAAGATTTTCTACGCCGTATACCTAAAAGCACCTTGGTCTTCTTTGATGAGGCGTATTTTGAATATGTGCATACCAAGGATTATCCTGATACCTTGAGCTTGATGAAGAAATACCCAAACCTGATGACTGCACGTACATTCTCCAAAATGTATGGATTGGCAGGTCTGCGGGTGGGCTTCGGGATC
>CAIQQQ010000346.1 GCA_903873995.1 uncultured Rhodospirillales bacterium | reverse complement strand
TCCGCCATCTCGATCCCCACCAGAACGCAGCCATGGGGCAGGCGAAGCATCTCGTCGGACCGGTAGCGGTAGAGCGGCACATGCAGCGCGGTGTCGGAGGTATCGGCGCTGCGGGCGGCGCGGGCGTCAAAGCCGGCGCCGAGGGTGAAGCAGAACGACGCGCCGAAGGCATGGGCAGTGCGCAGCAGGGCGCCGACATTGGCGGATTTGGAGACGCCCTCGGCGCCGATGCCGAAATAGCCGCGGGTTCTGGCGAGTGTCATGGCGCTGCTTTATGCACACTCCATGACCGACGCAACCGACACGCAACTCGCGGCCCAGTATGAGGCCTATCCCTATCCCGAGCGCGATCCACGCGACGAGAAGAAGCGGCTGATCATCGGCAGCCCGAGCCATCTGCGTGAGATCGACTGGTGGGTGTTCAAGGGGCTGCGGCCGCTGGACCGGCCGTTGCATGCGCTGGTTGCCGGGGGCGGGACTGGGGACGGCACGATCATGCTGGCTGCGCATCTGGCGCGCGCCAACCGTCCTGGCAGCGTGACGTATCTGGACCGCTCGGCCAAGGCATTGGCGATCGCGCGGGCCAGGGCAGAGGCGCGGGGGCTTACGAATGTCATGTTCCGGCAGGGTTCGCTGATGGATCTACCTGGTCTGGGGCTGGGGCCGTTCGACTACATCGATTGCTGCGGCGTGCTGCATCATCTGCCGGATCCGGAGGCGGGGCTGGCGGCCTTGGTGTCCGTGCTGGCGCCGCAGGGCGGCATGGGGCTGATGGTCTATGCGCCACATGGGCGGACCGGCGTCTATATGCTGCAGGACGCGCTTCGGCTGCTTGCACCTGCGGACCAGGCGCCGGCCGCGCGGCTGGACGTGGCGAAGCGGGTGATGCGCCATCTGCCGGAGAGCGCCTGGCTGCGCGCCAACCACAATTTCGCCGACCACATCACCGGCGGCGAGGCGGGGCTATATGACCTGCTACTCAACCCGCGGGACCGGGCGTATGACGTCGCGGCGTTTGCCGGGCTGCTGGGCCGCGTGGGGCTTGAGATCACGGCGTTGATGGAGCCGGCGCGCTACGATCCGGCGGTCTATCTGCCTGATCCGAAGCTTCGGTCACTGACCCGCGCGCTCGACCCGATCGCGCAGGCGGCATTGGCGGAGGCGCTGTGCGGCAATATCAGCACCCACGTCGCCTATGTGGTGCGGGAAGGCGAGGCGCCAACGCCACCCGATGCGATGGCGCCGTCCGCCGTGCCGCTGGCGCGCGAGGCTCCGGGGCCGGAGCTTGCCGAGGCGATCAGGCCGGACGGCGTCATGGCGTTCCTGTTTGACGGGCTACGCGTGCCGGTGCCGCTACCGCGTCTGGCTGGCGCCATCCTCCGCCGAATTGACGGCGAGCGGACGGTTGGAGAGATTGCGGCCGAGCTGGCCAATCCGGCGTTCGAGGGCGCGTGGCGCGAGACGTGGGAGCGGCTGTCCGCCTTCAACCGGCTGGCGCTGCGCCCGCCGCTGTCAGGCGTTTGAGGACGGCTCTTCCGGCACGAGGGACTTCACCAGTTCGAACACGCGCTTGCGCACCGCGGGGTCGGTGATGCGGTAATAGGCGCGGACCAATTCGAGGGTTTCGCGCCGGTTCACCGTCTCGTCGAGCGTGCTGCCGAAGCTGTCCTGTGAGTCAGCGAAGCCGGACAGGCCTTTGCGGCCGAGGCCCGAGGGGTGTGCTCCGACCTGGCTTGCCAAGGTATCGGACATGTCATCGTAGAAAAAGCTGATCGGCACATCGAGCACGCGGGACAGATCGAACAGGCGGGACGCGCTGACGCGGTTCACGCCGCGCTCGTATTTCTGCACCTGCTGGAAGGTCAGCCCCAGCGCCTCGCCGAGCCGTTCTTGGGACATGCCAAGCAGGGTGCGGCGCAGGCGCATGCGGGCGCCGACATGGGCGTCGATCGGGCTCAGCTTGGGCTCACGGTCGGGCCGGTCCCCGGTCACGACGTCATAGGTGTCGGTCATGTCTGATCGCCTGCTCGTTGCGCGTTACCCTCACGCGAATATGCCGCCACTGTTTATGATTACTGATCCGCGTGGGACACAATCGTGTGTCCATAGGTCAGGACCATGAACACATGCTCCGGGTTGATCCAAAGATTAACGACACAACCGCTAATCGTCAATCATTCATTGGATTTTCCGTCACAAGGAAGGAGAGGTGATACGCAGTCTCAAAATTAAGCAGGCTTGGAGCGTTGCGCCGCGAGCCCCATGGCAAGCGCCGCACCGGCCAGCGCAAGAGGTACAACGAGTCCCAGTCGAGCGAACAAGGTCGGCGGCAGCGTGCCCGGCAGCGCCAGCACCAGGACACCGGTCTGGCCGATCCCCAGCCGGCCGAGTTCGCGGCCAAAGGCGTCAAACCCGGCCGTGATGCCGCTGTTGGCGGCGCGCATCAGTGGCAGGCCTTCTTCAACTGCGCGCAGGCGGGCTGCGACCAGATGCTGGCGAGGGCCGGCGGAATTGCCGAACCAGGCGTCGTTGGTGACGTTGACCATCCAGGCCGGGCGGTCCCGCTCATCGACCACACCTGCGGGAAAGATCGATTCGTAGCAGATCAGCGGCCCCACCGCCGGCAGCCCGGGCAGATGCAGCGAGGCCGGCCCCGGGCCGGGGGCGAACCCTGCGCCGGGCACCAACTGGATCGGCAGCGGCATCCAGCCAGGGGTGTATTCTCCGAACGGCACCAGATGCGCCTTGTCATAGATGGCGGCAGGTCGGCCTGGTCCCTGCAGCGCCACAAGGCTGTTGCGGGCCCGGCCGTCCTCATCGATGCGGACGCTGCCGATCAGCGCGGTGACGTTCGCCGCGTCCACGATGGCGGCGCGTGCGGCGGCGTCCGTGGCGACGCGGAACGGGCTCACGGTCTCGGGCCACACCACCACGGCCGTACCGGCGCCAGCCTTCGCCACGCCCTCGCGGGTAAGATCGAGATGCCGGTCGAAGATTTCGAGCGCATAGGCGCGGTCGTATCTGCGGCCCTGCTCGACATTGCCTTGCACCAGCACGACCGAGACATGCGGATCGGGGCCGACGGGCCAGGACAGGCGCCACACGCCAACGCCCGCCCATAGCGCCAGGACGAGGGCGCCGGCCGCCATCGCCCGGCGCCCAAGCGCAGGGGTTGCCGCCAGCAGGATCGTGATCAGGGTCAGGCCATGCACCGAGATGAGTGCGGCTGGCTGCAGCGCCACATCGCCGACAAGGCCCGGCACCGCCCATACGCTGCCCCAGGGGTTCCAGGGAAACCCGCTCAGCACGAACTGACGGGCGAGATCGGCCAACACCCAGCCGCCGGCCAAGGCGAGTGCGCGCGGCCAGCCGGGGCGGGCGCGCCAGGCGACTGCGCAGGGCACGGCGATGAACACCGCGAGCACCGCCGACAGTGCCGGCACGGCGAGCGGCACCAGCCACCAAAACCGGTCCGCCTCGAACAGGATCGCATCGGTGATCCAGTAAAGCCCGATCAGGTGGTGGCCGAAGCCGAACCAGAATCCCATAATGGCGGCCGCGCGCACACCGCGGCCGCCGATCAGCGCCAGCAGGCCGGGCACGGCCACCAGCAGCACCGGGATCGCATGGACCGGCGTCAGCGCCAGCCCCGACAGCAGCCCCAGGCCCAGTGCCATTCCATGGCGGCGCCTGCCGTTCGCGCGGGCGATCGCCTCGAGCCAGCGCAGCTCGATCGTCACCTGTGCCTCACGATCCGCTCAGCCGGCACCGTGGCGCCGGTAAGGTGCCAGGCGATGCACTCGGCTGCCATCACACCCATGCTGACCAGCGAGGCCTCCGTCACCCCCGAGATGTGGGGAGTCACGATGACGAGGGGATGGTCGCGCAAGGGGTGCGCAAGGGCGGGCGGCTCGCCCTCGAACACATCGAGCGCGGCGCCGGCGAGATGGCCGGAGTCGAGTGCTGCTGCGAGGGCCGCCTCGTCGACAATTCCGCCGCGGGCGGTGTTGACCACGAAGGCGCCCTTTGGGAGAGCGCCCAGCGCCGTGGCGTCGATGATGTGATGCGTCGCCGGCGTGTAGGGGCAGTGAATTGACAGGACATCCGCATCACGCAGCAGGTCTGCGAGGCCGTCACGCACCAGGACGCCAGGTGCGTCGCGAAGACTGGGCGCATAGGCACTCACGGTCATGCCGAAGGCCCGGGCGTGCGGCACCATCGCCTGCGCGATCGGCCCGAAGCCCAGCAAGGCGAGGCGCAGCCCTGCAAGATCGCGCACGCGCGCCGCCGGATCGCGCCAGGCGCCGGCGGCGATGGCATGGCCCAGCGGGCGGAATCCCTTGGCGAGGGCCGCCACCATGGCGATGGCGTGTTCCGCCACCGCGCGCGTGTTCGAGCCGGTGGCGCGTGTCACCAGGATGCCC
Source organism: uncultured Rhodospirillales bacterium (assembly GCA_903873995.1). Classification (GTDB taxonomy): domain Bacteria; phylum Pseudomonadota; class Alphaproteobacteria; order Acetobacterales; family Acetobacteraceae; genus CAIQQQ01. Next base: position 5,104 of record CAIQQQ010000346.1, on the reverse strand, counting down.
CGCGCGTCGGCCGCGGCCACGTCCACATCGTCCACCCCCACGCCGTGGCGCGCCACGATGCGCAGCACCGGCGAGGCATCGAGCGCGGCGGCTGTCACCGGGCCCTGTCGGGTCAGCACGGCATGGGCGCCCGTCTCGGCGACGCGGGCCGCAACGGCCTCGGCAGACGGGTAGGGGGGCATGTAGTGGATCTCGCAACCGGCGGATTCAAGGATCGCAACAGCCTGCGGCGTGAGGAACGGTGACGTCATCACCACATGGAACTGCGCCATCTTTGCAGTCTAATCCGGCAATTCGCGGTTCTGGCGTTCGTAATGCTTGGTGTATTTGTCCGTGACCAGCTCGGTCATCACCACCACGGCAACGTCGGTCGTGTTGAACTGTGTGTCGATCACCGCTCCGTCCCCCACGAAGCCGCCCAGGCGCAGATAGCCCTTCATCAGCGGCGGCAGGGTTGCCAGCACGCGGCGGGCATCCAGCAAGTTGATGTCCCGCCTATTCATCTCGACATAACGCGCGGCGAGCGCGCGTGGCCGGATCTCGGCGGGGGCGAGGTGGTTGGCGGCGAGATAGGTGAGCTCGTTGGCGATCGCCTCCGGATCGGTGCCGGGCAGGCTGGCGCAGCCGAACATCAGTTCGATGTGGTGCAAATTCACGTAGGCTGCAATCCCGCGCCACAGCAGCTGCATCGCCGCCCGGCCGCGATATTCGCGCTGCACGCAGGACCGGCCGAGCTCAAGCTTGCGGCCGGTATAGGCGAGGATCCGGCTGATGTCGTATTCGTCGGATGAATAGAATCGCCCGAGCCGGTCGGCTGCCTCCTCCCGGATCAGCCGGTAGGTGCCGACCACGGCGCGCACCCCGTCACCGAGCTCGTGATCGATGACCAGCAGATGATCGGCGACATTGTCGAACACGTCGATGTCGAGATGGGTACGGGCGGCCTCCAGGCTCGGGATGGCGCCCATCTCGTCGTAAAACACCTGGTAGCGCAGCCGCAGCCCGGCCTCGATCTCCGCCTCGGTGCGCGCGAGCCTGACGCCGAGATTGCCGGCGCGCAGCTCGCCGAACCCGTCGCCGGCGGTGGCCGGCGGCAGGATCACCATGTCGCCTTCTTGGGCCGTATGATCGGTCACTGCACGCGCCCGCGCAGGTCGTTGAGGGAAGGAGAGGGGGCCGCAGAGCTGTCGCCGGCGCTCTGCACTGGCTGGGGCGCCGGTCGGCCTGGCCTGGGTGCTGCCCGACCCGAACTCCGCGCGGTCGCTTCCGGCCTGCGGCCGAACAGCTCGAGGCGGGTGGAGACCAGGTCGAAGCCCAGCCGCGCCGCGATCTCGTTCAGCACCCGCTCATGTTCCGCATCCTGAAATTCGATGACGCGGCCGGTGTCGACGTCGATCAGATGGTGATGATGGCCGTGTTCGGTTGGCTCGTAGCGCGCGCGCCCACCGCCGAAGTCCCGCCGTTCGAGAATGCCGTTCTCCTCCAGCAGCCGGACGGTGCGATAGACGGTGGCGATCGAGATCCGGCCGTCGAGCAGGGTGGCGCGGAGGTACAGTTCCTCGACATCGGGGTGATCGCCCGGCTCGGACAGCACGCGCGCGATGATCCGGCGCTGGCCGGTCATCTTCAATCCTTTGTCGATGCAGAGACGCTCGATGCGGCTTTCCATCCGGTCCCCAAGAAAGGCTGCCGACACGCGCTTGGTCGTGGGATGGCCCAGCCGCACACCTAGCCGATGAGGGGCTTGGCTGTCCAATCGAGCGCCCATCGCCGCGAGACGGGACAGGCGACCGCGTCATGCGGCCGCCGTTGGTCCGTCTGTGGAACCCAGACCTATTTGCGGCCGCGCGGCTTTGTGCCGAGGCCGATCTTCTTGGCCAGCGTCGAACGGTGGCGCGCGTAATTGGGTGCCACCATCGGATAGTCTGACGGCAGGTTCCAACGCTCACGATATTGCTCAGGCGTCATGTTGTAGGCAGTCTTGAGATGGCGCTTGAGCATCTTGAGCTTCTTGCCATCCTCCAGGCAGACAATGTGGTCCGGAAACACAGACTTCTTGACCGGAACCGCCGGCTGAAGTTTGTCAGGGGTGGCAGCCTCACGGCCGACGGACGACAACGTTCGATAGACATCCTGGATCAAGGCCGGCAATGCATCAGGGGTCACAGAGTTGTTTGAGACATGCGCAGAGACGATCTGGGCCGTCAGGCCAAGCACATCGGCAGTCACCTCAAGTTCGTTCATTCGCTAGCCTTTCATCCCATCGTCATTGCGCCATATAAGGATCGGTACTGGAGTTCCGCAATGGATATTTTGTCGGATTCGAACGAAGCAATCACGTCCAATAAAAAGCGAGATATGGCGTCATCAGATCAGCGCAAAGCAGGGTCTGGCGCAGAAATCGTTGCGGATTGGGATATTGATATCACACGCGACATCTGTCCCATGACCTTCGTGAGGACCCGCCTTGCACTGGATCGGCTGCCGATTGGCGCGGTTCTCTTGATCCGTCTGCGCGGAGACGAGCCGCTACGCAATGTTCCGCGTACCGCCGCGGCGCAAGGCCATGCCTGCCTGAGGATCGAACCGCAAGCCGACGGCACAACCCTTATCTGGCTGCGGCGGGGGTAGCTGCGCGAAGGTCCGCGCGTAGCACCAGGGCATCACCGCCGAGAGCGTAGTAGCGCTTGCGCAGGCCAACCCGCGAGAATCCCAGACTGTCGTAGAGCGCGAGCCCCGCAAGGTTGTCGCTCGCAACCTCCAAGAACAAATGAGCGGCGCCATTGACCGCGGCCTGGGTCATGGCCGCCCGCATCAGCTGGGACCCGATGCCGCGGCGGCGCGACCAGGGTGCCACGGCCAGTGTCAGGATCTCCGCCTCATCCGCCGCCACCCGCGCCAGGACGAAGCCATCCGCAGCCACCGCAAGGCCGAACACCCCGGGCTGTGCAAGCTGGGTCGCGATGGCGTCTTCGGGCCAGACGTCGCTCGGGTCGAAGGCTGCCTCGTGAAGAGCCGCCAGCGTCGCGGCGTGGACCCTCGTCACCGGCGTGGGAACGATCACGGCAGTGGCGCCGGCCGCAGACCGCCGGCCGGCAGGCGGGCCTCTGGCGGGTCGACATAAAGCGGCTGGACCTCGAGCGTGGGCCATGCCCCCGACAGCCGGTGCAGCGCCGCGTTCGCCACGTGGCGCGCCTGCGGCAGGCGCGCATCGGTGAGCCGCACGTCGTAGCCGCGCGCCGCAAGCCCGGCCGCGACCGCGATCGCGGCGTCTCCGGCGACTGCGACCGGCCCGTCCGGCGGGGGCAGATCGTCCAGCGCTATGGCCTGGATCGTGCCCGCGATATCGAGGAACACTCGGTCCCGCCGGCTGTCGATCACGGTCCATAAGCTGCGGCCGGCCAGATCGCCCGCCGCTTCGGCCAGAGCCTCGGCGACCGTCACGGCGATGAGCGCCGCACCATTTGTGGCCAGGCCATGCGCCAGCGAGATCGCGCTGCGCAGCCCGGTGAAGCTGCCCGGTCCGATCGTCACCGCTACGGCATCAAAGCCCCGCCCGCCGGCCAGAACCTCGGCCACCATCGGTGCCAGCACGGCGGACTGACCGCGTCCGCCGCGCGCCGTTCGTTCGGCCAGAACGACGCCGTCCTCAACCAGTGCCACGGAACAGCAAGCCAAAGCCGCATCGAGTGCCAGGATTCGCCCAGTTCTTCGCATGGCTGCTTTTAAGGCGCCTTCGGCCTCGCCGTCACGTGCCCATCACCGCGACCACCATGGTGAGCATGCCAAGGAACAGGTTGATCAGTGCCAGCTGACGCAGGCGCGTCATCGCGGCCGTGCCGCGTGCCAGGTCGCCGCTGCGTGCCGCCTCGCGCAACGACCGGAACGGCCCCACGAAGATCGCCAGGAACAGCACGCTCATCGCAAGGCCTGACAGGTGCATCGCCTGAACGGCCCACCCCGCAGCGCCGAAGCCGCCGGAGACGACAAATAGCAGGCCATAGCCGCTGGCCAGCACGATGGGCATCGCCAGCCACAACAGCTTGAAGAAGCGGCGATGGATCTCTGCGTTCATCACCAGCCGCGCCGGCACGTCCAGCACCGCCAGGCTTGGCCGCAGCACCGAAAACACGAAGGCGATGCCGCCCACCCAGACCATCGCGCCCAGAAGATGCGTGGCCAGAAGCCAATGTGCCGCCGTCATGCCTGCATCGCCTCGATCTCCCGTGCCAAACCTGCGATCTCCTTTGCCGCCACCGACCTGGGCTGGTGCTCGACCACACCCTGCCCCGCAGCAAACGCGTTGGCGTAGCCGATCCTGTTGCCCAATGTCGCATGAAGCATTGGAAATTCGCCGGCGGCCATCAGCCGCGCCACCTCGTCTCTGAGCGCGCCCGTAGGCTGGGCGCGGTTCATCACCACCCGGGCCGTGCGCCGCTCTGCCGCGGCCAGTTTCAGCGTGCCCTCCGCCGCCCAAAGGTCCGGCAGGCTCGGCTGCACCGGCACCAAAACGAGGTCGGCGCCACGTATGGCAAGCTTGGCGTCCGTGTCGATCTGCGGTGGGCTGTCGACCAGCACGATGTCGTAGTCCGCACGCAGCCTGTCGAGTTCGGCAGCCACCCGCCAGCCGGACACCTCAGCGAGGCGGATCGCTGCCGATGTGGGTGTCCGCAGCGCATGCCAGCGCGACAGGCTGCGCTGCGGATCGATGTCGAGCAGCGCCACGCGCCGCGACCGCGCCCAGGATGCCGCGAGGTTGGCGGCGAGCGTCGTCTTGCCCGCACCCCCCTTTTGCTGTGCGACCGTGATCACGAATGCCATGCTGCCCCCGATCCAGTCCTGCCTGATGCCGGCTTCGCTGCTTCGCATCCGCACCATAGCGCATGGCGGTCTGTCATCCGCAAACGACGTTTCGCAGCAGGCAGCTAACGTCTAGACTTCGCCGCAAGAATAGGAGACCGCCATGAGTGAAGCCGCCGCCCCCGGACTGCTGGATCGCGCGCTGCGCCGCATCACCGGGGTCTGGCGCGACATGGCGCAGGGTGTGGCGCAGGGGTGTACCACGAAGTGTTGAACGCGTGATTGCACATTTATGCTCTTGACT
>CAIQQQ010000345.1 GCA_903873995.1 uncultured Rhodospirillales bacterium | reverse complement strand
CTGATGAGCCTCGATGCCGTGGATGAGCTGCGGGCGTTCAACGACAATCCGGATGTGCGGCTTGGCATCGCGCTGGTGGGCTCGTCCGAGACCTGGCTGCGGATGAGCAACGGCGGCAAGCGCGGCCAGTATGCGCAGCTCCGCCGGCGGTTCGAAACGCATGTGTTCCGCAAGACGCCGCTGGCCGGGGACGTGAACGCGCTGCTGGATGCTGAGGGCATCCTCGACAACGATGTGCGCCGGCTGCTGCGGACCGAGGCGGCGCGGGTCGGCGCGCTGGGCGAGATGAAGTTCGTGCTGCGCGATGCGCGGTATGTCGCCGTCGGCGCGGGCCGGACGGACGTGACGACCGAGGACGTGAAGCTCGCGAGCCGCCAGCGCCAGATGGAGGCCGCGGCATGAGCGGCCTCAATCACCCCGCCGAGATCCGTGCGGCCGCGCGCGCGAGCGGCTGCCCTGTCGTGGAGCTGTTCAGCGACGAGGAGGTCGAGACGGCGATCGGCACGATCATCGCGGCGATGGTGCGCACCGGATGGCGCGTCGTGCCGCCGGGTGGCGCGCTGTTGAGCCGCGATCTGGTTCTCGACATCGCCGGTGCCGCGTTCGCGCGGCACGGCATCGCATCCAACGGGAGGAACTGAACGATGGCCAAGCCGAAGAAGGTGAAGGCGGCGGCGGCACAGGGTGTGCTGCAAAGCCGTGATGAGGTAATCGACGCGATTGCCAAAATCGGCCGCGCGATCCGGGAACGCTCCCGGATCGAGGCCGCGATGGGAGACGAGCTGGCCAGCACCAAGGCACTGTTTGAGAAGCTGGCGGCCCCGCATGCCGAGCGCATCATGGAACTGTCTGCCGGCGTGCAGGCCTGGTGCGAGGCGCACCGGGACGAGCTGACGCAGGGCGGCAAGGTCAAGACCGCCGACTTGCCGACCGGGACCGTGAAGTGGCGCACCACGCCGCCCTCCGTCTCCGTCAAGGGCGCGGATGCGGTGATGGCCCTGCTGATCGATCGCGGCCTGGATCGCTTCGTCCGCACCAAGCAGGAGGTGAACAAGGAGGCGATCCTCAACGAGCCGGACGAGGTCGCCGCCGTGCCCGGCATCACGATCCAGCAGCGCGAGGAGTTCGTGATCGAGCCGTTCGAGGCCGAGCTCTCCGAGGTGGCGGCATGAGCTACCTAGATGAAATCGCAAAGGTTGATGGATCTCCGATCCAGTTGAGAGCGGTCAAGGCTGAGCTGCTGCTTGAGAAAGCGGCCGACTTTCTTGGAGCAACCATCAGCGATCTCCTTCATTCGATCTGTGTCGTCCGCGATGGTGTGCCGGACGAAACGACGATGGAGCCCGATGACGCCGATCTGATCGCCAAGATGCGTGCCGATCACGCGGAGATCGAGGCATTCCTGCACGAGCCGGACGAGAAACCGGACGGCGAGGCGGCGCCATGAGCGCCGTTCTCGGCAGCCCGCGCCGGCCGCGCTGGGTGCGGCGCACGCTGCGCCGGATGTTCTGGCCGGCGGAGATGGCGGTGATCGTCCTGCTCTGCCTCGCTGCGGTGGAGCTGCTGATGGCGGTGCTGCCATGACCGGCATCGCACGGACCTATGTCTATCAGGCGCGCGAGCGGCGTTCGGAGAACGTCGCGGCGGCGCTCAACCACCACCAGGTCAAATGGCTCAACGAAGTCCTCGGCGATGCCGAGAAGTCCGGCCGGCTGACCGACTGGGAGCGGGATTTCATCTATTCGCTGTGGGACCGGTTCGGCCGATACGGCGCGGCCACCACGATCAGCGATGCGCAGTGGACCGTCCTTCGCCGCCTGGAGGAGAAAATCCATGCAGCCGGATAAACGACGCCCCGCCCAGGGCCGGCTGCCGATCACCGACGCGCGGCGCCGGCTGATCGCCACCTGTCAGATTGGCCGCAAGGCGCTCGGCCTGGATGACGACACCTGGCAGGCGCTGATGCAGCGTATCACCGGCCACACCAGCCGCACGCTGTGCTCCGATGCACAGCTCGAGCGTGTGGTGGCCGAGCTCAAACGCCTGGGGTTCAAGCCGGCGCCCGGTCGCGGCGCCACCAAGCCGCTGAGCAAGAGCACCAAAATCCGCGCGATCTGGGCGGTGTGGACCGAACTCCGCCCGCATCTGGATCAGGCGGACGACACCACCTTGCGCGCCTTCGTACGCCGCCAGACCAAGACGGCGGCGCTGCCGGAGGGCATCGCGGCGCCGGAGTTCCTGGACGACGCGCAGGCCAACCGCGTGCTCGATGGCCTCAAGGGCTGGCGGAACAACGTGCTGCGCGGCGAGGCCCGGGCATGAGCTCGCCGCTCGATATCCCGCTCTCGCCGGACGATCGGGCGCTGCTGATGCGCTGCCCGCTGCGCGAGATGATCCCGCAGGCGATGAAGGGGCAGAGCGCGGCGTTCCTCGCCCGGCTGCACCAGGTGCGCAAGCTGCGCGAGCGCGGGCTGATCCGGGTGGAGATCGACGCCGATGCCAGCGATGCCCGCAATGTCTGTCGCGTGCTGCATCTGACCAAGGCCGGGCTGAATGCCCTGCACAGTCATCGCGTGTGATGCAGCACGGCACGGAACATGCGCGCATCCAGGCGGAGGCCCGATACGGCCTGATGCTGGATGAGCACGATTTCTATGCCATGGCGTGTGACATCATTCTGACCGTGGCCGGTGATGCGTTGCGCGCCTGGTTGCTCAGCCGGCAGCCGAACGGGCGGGAAATCTGGATCGTGTGCGTGCCGCACGGGCCGGTGGTGCCTGTCGTGTGGCACCCGCTGAACGCCATGATCGTCACGGTCCTGCCCATTCACTGGCGCCAGCCGAAATGACCACGACCCCGCCGCCCCCCGCCGAGCTGGACTGGCTCGCGAGCCTGATCGGGCCGGCGGCCACGCTGGCGCTTATCGAGCGCTATGCCGGCGTGCGCGTCTATATCCCGCACAAGGTGACGGCGCGGTCGAACCTGGCGCGGGTGATCGGGTTGGACGACGCGCGGGCATTGTCCGCGGAGTTCGGGCGGCTGGAGATCAAGGTGCCGGCCTGCAAATACTGGCGCGCGCGTGTCTATCATGGGCGTGGCATGTCGGCGCCGGAGATCGCGCTGCTGCTTGGCTGCGGGCTGTCGAGCGTGTGGCGGTATATCGGCGCGAATGCCCGCGCGCCGGATCACAAGATGCGGGCCGAGGCGCCGCGGCAGGGATCGCTGGGGATTTGATGCGGCTTCGCCGAACATCAGAAAATCTTGCGGCGCGACGCAACTTGAGCGACAAATTTGTCGCGCCGCAGATGGTGGGCGACCGAAGAGAATCGAACTCTCATCTCCCGGGTACCAGCCAGTCGTTCTACCATTGAACCACGGTCGCCTCAGGAAGGCCCGGCTTCTGGTGACACAGAAACCGGGCCGACCCTAACCATCCAATCCCATCGATATTGCAGTTGCGCCGAGTCGCACAACGCAACTGATACCCGTTACTTCGCCGATGGTCCTGCGTTGGCCCGGCCCCGATTGGGGCGGTGCTGACGGTTCGCGCGCGCACGTAGGGTCCGCCTCGACATCAAGCCCCGGCGGGTTCTCTGCCGGGGCTCTTGGCGGAGGCGGAGATGCCCGATCTGTTGGATCGCGTGTGGGACATCGTGGTGGGGCATGAGGGCGACAGGCTCGACCTGACGCGTGAGGATGCTGGCAACTGGACGGGTGGCGAAGTCGGCAAGGGCGAGCTGAAAGGCAGTAAGTTCGGCATTTCGGCCGCGCGCTATCCCACCACCGACATTGCCAGCCTGTCTTATCAGGCCGCGAAGGCCATCTTCATCCGCGACTACTGGAACCCGAACGGATGCCCCGGCATGCCCGGACCGCTGGCGCTGCTGGTGGTGGATGCTGCCTACAACGGCGGTCGTCCCATTGAGTGGCTGCAGTCCGTGCTCGGCGTCCG
>CAIQQQ010000344.1 GCA_903873995.1 uncultured Rhodospirillales bacterium | reverse complement strand
CTGTGACAAATGACGGGATTGCTATTCAGCGCGACAACAGCAGCAGCCGCAACCGACTTACGGCGCGCGCGACCTGGTATTTGGTCACGCAGGATGCCCAGCGGCGGACCGTGGCCAGTGGCAGCGCTCGATCTGTGGATGGGTATAATCCGATCGATATTCAGTTCTTCAGCAACGAGTTGGAGGTCGAGGGCATTCAGAGACGGCTCGCCGAGCAGGTGGCCGATCAGATGGTGCTGCAGCTTGGTTTGTCGCTGGGCATCCTGCGTAACCAAATACCAGGTCGCGCGCGCCGTAAGGCGGTTGCGGCTGCTGCTGTTGTCGCGCTGAATAGCAATCCCGTCATTTGTCACAGCATAAGACACGACAAGATCATATCGCTTGGGCGCAACCCCGCCCGCCCGCTCAAGGCGCTCGACAAGCGCCTGCCGCAGCAACTGTCCCTGGCGCTCGGCCAGGATCGGAACATCGATCGCCCCAAGCTCGACATTGCCAGACCCCGCCGGCTGCGGGCCATAGACTGGCCGAAAGCCGCATCCGCCCAAACAGATAGACAGAACAATCCCCAGACCGCGGCGTCGCATCAGGCTCCTCATGTCATGACCCTGCGAGCACGAAGTTCACAATTCGATTGACCACATAAACCCGCTTGACCACGCGCTTGCCTGCCAAAGCGCGAAGCACGTTGGGCTCGGCCTCGGCCAGCGCCAACACCTCCGCCTCAGGGGTGTTCGGGGCCACCTCAATGGTGCCCCTGAGCTTTCCCATAACCTGCACCGCAAGTCTCACCTGATCCACCACCAGCAAGGCAGGATCTGCTTCGGGCCACCGCGTCTGCGCCACAAGGCCGTCATGCCCAAAGCGAGCCGAGATCTCCTCGGCCAGATGCGGCATCATCGGGGAGATCAACCGCGCGGCAATCCCGACCGCCTCCTGTCGAGCCCACAGCATCCCCGGCTCGTCGGCTGCGCGTTCTGCCTCCGCCAAGGCGTTGGCGAACTCATAGAGCTTTGCGACAGCAACATTGAAGGCAAAGCTCTCCAGTGCCTCGGTCACCGCCACGATCGTACGGTGCGCCGCACGGCGCAGGATCCGCGCCGGTCCCTCGAACGAAGCCGGCATCTCGCCCGCAGGTGCCACAGGCACGTTCTCCGCCAGGCGGAACAGACGCTGGGTGAATCGATAGGCCCCCACCACGCCGGCCTCGGTCCATTCCATGTCCCGCTCCGGCGGATTATCAGACAGAATGAACCAACGCGCCGTGTCCGCCCCATAACGGCTGATGATGGCGCCCGGATCAACCGTGTTCCGCTTTGACTTGGACATCGCCTCGACCCGGCCGACGACCACGTCCTCCCCGGTCTCGCGATGCACCATCATGCCGTCCTGTCGGCGCTGCACCTCTTCAGGATAAAGCCATTTGCCCTGCAGATCCTTGTAACTTTCATGCGTCACCATACCCTGCGTGAACAGCCCGTCGAAGGGCTCCGCAGCCGCTACGGCGCCGGTCTGCTTCATCGCGCGCGTGAAGAACCGCGAATACAGCAGATGCAGAATCGCGTGCTCGATGCCACCGATATATTGGTCCACGGGCAGCCAATGATCCACCGCATCGCGCACCAACGGCTCCTCTGCCAGCGGGCTGCAGAACCGCGCGAAATACCAGGAGCTGTCCACAAAAGTGTCAAACGTGTCCGTCTCACGCCTGGCCGCGGCGCCACAGGCCGGGCAGGACACATGCTTCCAGGTCGGATGATGATCCAAAGGATTCCCAGGCCGATCGAACGTCACGTCGTCCGGCAGCCGCAACGGCAGCTCGGCCACCGGCACCGGCACCACACCGCAGGTGTCACAGTGGATCACCGGGATCGGACAGCCCCAATAGCGCTGACGCGAAACGCCCCAGTCACGCAGCCGCCAGTTCACAACACCCTTGCCGACGCCAAGCCGCTCCAGCTCACCGATAGCGGCCCCGCGCGCGGCATCTGTGGACAGACCATCCAGGAAACCGGAGTTGATCATCAAGCCCGGCCCATCATAAGGCTTGTCACCGATCGCCATGTCGGCTTCCGCCACACCCGGCGGCAACACCACCGGCGTCACGGCCAAGCCGTATTTCCGGGCGAAATCGAGGTCTCGCTGGTCATGCGCGGGGCAGCCGAACAATGCGCCCGTCCCGTATTCCATCAACACGAAGTTCGCGATCCAAACGGGATGACGGCACCCGGTCAGCGGATTGACCACCTCCAGCCCTGTCGGAAACCCCTTCTTCTCCAGCGTCTCAAGCACCGCCTCGCTTGTCCCGCGGCTGCGGCAATCGGCAACGAACGCGGCGGCCGCCGGATCGTGCTCAGCGACCAGCGACGCCAAAGGATGCTCCGCCGCCACAGCCAGGAAGGACATGCCGAACAAGGTATCCGGGCGTGTGGTGTAAACCTCGATGCTGTCGATCTCGCCCTGCGGCTCCGCCATGGCGAAGCTCATCCGCGCGCCCTCGCTGCGGCCGATCCAGTTGGCCTGCATCAGACGCACCCGCTCCGGCCAGCGTTTCAGACCATCCAGCGCCGACAGCAGCTCCGGCGCATAATCCGTGATGCGCAAGACCCACTGCGACAGGCGCTTCTTCTCGACCAACGCCCCCGAGCGCCAGCCGCGTCCGTCAATCACCTGTTCGTTGGCCAGCACGGTGTTGTCCACCGGATCCCAGTTCACCCAGGATTCCCGCCGCTCCGCGAGCCCGGCCTCCAGCATGCTCAAAAACAGCTTCTGCTGCTGACCGTAATAGGCTGGATCGCAGGTCGCGAACTCGCGGGCCCAGTCGATCGACAGCCCCATGCGCTTCAGCTCTGCGCGCATCGCGGCAATGTTGTCCCAGGTCCATCGGCCAGGATGGATCCCGCGTTCACGCGCGGCGTTCTCGGCCGGCAGGCCGAACGCGTCCCATCCCATCGGATGCATCACCGAATAGCCGCGCGCGCGCTTGTAGCGCGCCACCACATCGCCGAGCGTGTAATTCCGCACATGCCCCATGTGGATCTTGCCGCTGGGGTAGGGGAACATCTCAAGCACATAGTATTTCGGCTTGCCGTCCGCCGGCACATCCTCAACCCGAAAGCAGTCAAGGCTGTTCCACGCGGCCTGCCATTTCGGCTCAGCCGCGCGAAAATCATAACGCGGAACATCCGCAGCCACAGCGTCAGACACAGTGATGCTCATCTTACGGTCCAAAGGCAGGAAAGCCCCTGTATCCGCCAGATCAACCGCTACGGCAACCGGGAGCGGAGGAGTGAGCGGAAGGTCAGAACCTTTCCCCCCGCCGTCTTCTTACACCCCGGGCGTCGTCCGGAGTTCGCGGGCGCGGGCAAGGACCTTGTTTTCAATCTCGCTCACCGTGGCCGGTGCAACGGGCGCGTCCACCCAGGTGCCGTTCTGCTGCACCTGTCGGAAGATTGACACCTTCACGCCGTCGGCACGCAGTTGCCGCCCAAGGATGTAGGCGGTGGCTTTGAAGCGCTCACCGACTGCCGTTGGTGGCTGATACCAGTCGGTGATGATGACGCCCCCAAATGCGTCAGCAGATATGAGCGGCATGAACGCAAGCGTGTCGAGCGCGCCGCGCCACAGATAGGCGTTCACCCCAATCCCGGTGCTGGCCCCGGCGTCGGCCGTGCTGTTGTTCTTGCCGAAGTCAAAAACGGTGTCGTCCTTCCTGCCAAGCAGCGAGTCCTTCGGCCCTTTGAAGCGAGGATCGTTGTACTCGTCATCCCGCACCTGGCGCGACGGGCCGCAGGCCGACAGCATCAGCGGCATAAGTCCGGCCAGAACGAGGGCGGGTACAGAAAGGCGCATGAGAGGACCCGTTTCCAAAAAACGCGACCGTCACGGCGCGATGCTCCGTCGATACCGCAAACCGGGATCGTCGCCAAGTATACGTTCCGTCATCACAAAATCTCCGCCAATCCGCCCGGCAGCGCTCGCGCGGACCGTGGAGATGGGATCAGAAGTTGAACACGTTGCCGATCTGCAGCGAACGGGCGATCGTTGAATTGTTGAACCGGCTGGCACCACCGTTCAGCAGATCGATCCCGGACTGGTGACGCTGCCCATACAGCGAGGACACGTAGACGAGCGCACCCGGCGCGTAGTCCCAGGTGCCGCCCACAACAACACCTGTTTCGTGCAGCGCGTTCCCACCGTTCGAAACGACGCCATTCGTTCCCGTCACAGCCGTGCCACCGTTGAGCAGGTTCATATACTGGACACCGACGATCACGGTACCAAAGGTGTAGGACGCGCCGAGGATGAAATCCTGCGCGTGCCTCTGGCCCTTGAGGATCGGGTTGGTGTTGTTGTTGATTTCACCACCCAGGTAGTGACCGCCAACCGAGAACCCGGCCATGTTGATCGTCATGCCGGCATCCAGAACATTGAGGCCCTTCGCCTTGCTCGCCGTCGGCAAAGCCGTGCTGTTGGCGACAACACCAGAGCCGATGTAGCCGAGTTCGAAGGCGGCCGCGACCGGGCCGAAGCTGCCCTGGTAGCGGCCAACCGCTTCGAACTCATTGCGGCGGGTCGGGGCAGCGCCCGGGGTGGATATGTATGTGCTCACACCTGCCCCGGCCTGGCCGGTCGAATCGTTCGGCTCGAAGGTGGCGCCGAAATCGAAGCCCGCGAACTTGGGCGACAGGTAGACAATCTTGGATGTTGTATAGAATCGGCTTACGTCGGGAAAGGGGAAGCTCAACTGTGTGGCAGCGCTGTTGTTCAACGACACGTCACCGTTGAAGCCACCCTGGTAGTCAAACGCCTCATAGGTGCCGACGAGCATGCGGCCGATCGCGCCATCCGTCTCACCAAACCACAGACGCCCCGCGGTCGGCGTCCCGAGATAACCACCTTCGCGGCGCCAGTATAACGTGTTGTTGGCGCTACCGGCGCCCAGGCCGAGGTTGTTTCCGTTGTTCTGGCGAATTTCCAGGGCCGCGCCGTACTGCAGCCCATTCGCCGCGGTGCCGTCAAACCCCGGATAGAGACGGGCATATTCGGCGAAGTAGAGATTGCCCTGCTTCGTGCCGTTCGGCTGGCCGTTGACGCCCTTCTGGATCGTGTTTGTGTCCGAGCCGATGCCGTCGTCGATAACGAGGCGCGCCCGGAACCGGACGACCACCGTGCCGGGCTCCGGGAAGTTGCCGGTGGCGCTGCCGGCCCCGAAATTGGTGGTGACGACCGGCTGGTTGGGCAGCTGCGCAAACGATGGCGCGGCGATGGCCGCGACCAGACCCGAAGCCGCGGTGGCGGCCAACAAGAACTGACGCATATCTGACACTCCTCAAACCTGGTGTACCGGGGGCGCAGCCGCCCGGCCTCCCGAAGGAACCGGCACAAGACCCGCGCGGACCTTCGTCTGACAGACAGGTGGAGGAGGCAGCCCGAAGCTGCAATTGGATGGTTGATCGTTACCGATCTATCGTCACCACTGTGCCAGATAAGCAACAGGGGCGCCGGTTTCCCAGCGCCCCTGCAACAAACGTAAATCGGATCGTTCTATCCCCGCCACACCGCGGCGGGGATGGCTGAGATCAGAAGTTGAACACGTTGCCGATCTGCAGCGAGCGGGCCGTGGTCGAGTTGTTGAACTTGCTGCCGGCGACGCCGTTCAGGATGTCCACACCGGCCTGATGGCGCGTGCCATACAGGGCCGAGACGTAGGCCAGAGCGCCCGGAGCGTAGTCCCAGGTGCCGCCAACGCCGTAGCCGATTTCGTGGAGCATCTGGCCGCCGTTGGTGACAGCACCAGCCGTAGTATTCGCACGGCCGGCGTTCAGTTCGTTGATGTACTGCACGCCAACGATCACGGTGCCCATGGTGTACGAGACGCCGCCAACGAAGTTGGTGCCGTTCTTCTGGCCCTGAAGCAGCGGGTTGTTGTTGTTGTTCATCGCGCCGCCGGTGTAGTGGCCGCCGAACTGCAGACCGCCGAACGTCACGGTGGCGCCGGCGTCAACAACGCTCAGGCCCTTGGCCTTCGCGGTGGTGGTGGTGGCGGTGCTGTTGGCGACAACGCCTGAGCCGATGTAGCCGGCTTCGAGAACGACGGCGGCCGGGCCGAACGAACCCTTGTAGCGAGCCACGACGTCAAACATGTTGCGGCGAACGGTGTTCTGACCCGGGGTCGACGTGATGGTCGAGGTGCCCGCGCCGGCCTGGGCGGTGGAGTCGTTCGGCTCGAAGGTCGCGCCAAAGTCAAAGCCGTTGAACGACGGGGAGACGTACACGATCTTGGAGGTCGTGTAGAACGCGCCGTCTTCCGGGAAGATCCAGCTCAGCTGGGTGTTGCCGCTGACGAACGCCGGCGCGTCGCCGTTCCAGCCACCTTCGTAGTCGTAGGCTTCCATCGTGCCCGTCATGAAGCGACCAACGGCGGCGTCGGTCTGGCCGAACCACAGGCGACCGGCGGTCGGCGTGCCGATGTAGCCACCCTCGCGACGCCAGAACAGCGTGTTGTTGCCGCTGCCAGCGCCGAGGCCGAGGTTGGTGCCCTGGTTCTGACGAACTTCCATGGAGGCGCCATACTGCAGGCCGTTGGCGGCCGTGCCGTCAAAGCCCGGATAGAGGCGGGCATACTCGGAGAAATACAGGTTGCCCTGCTTCGTGCCGTTCGGCAGGCCGTCCACGTAGACGCCCGACTTGAAGTTGCCCTTCTGGATCGTGTTCGAGTCCGAACCGACGCCGTCATCGACAACCAGGCGGGCGCGCATGCGAACCACAACCGTGCCCGGCTCGGGGAAGTTGCCGGTGGCGCTGCCGCCGAAGTTGGTGGTGATCACGGGCTGGTTCGGCATCTGGGCGGAGGCGGTGCCCGCGGTGGCGAGGCCGGCGATGGCCGTCGCGGCCAAAAGAATCTTACGCATTGATCTCTCCTCATGTCGCCGGTTGACCCCGGCGGATTAGCAGGCCCCGCCCCGTGCCCCACGAAGCCTGGCCACAACCTGAAACGTCAGGGGCTGGACAGAGTCTTCTGAGACGGGCGGGGGCAGCCAGACCTGAAAAGAGTATTGAAGCAGCGTTCACAAACTCGCAATCCGGTGCGCAACGCAGCCATGGCATTTACGAAACACTGTGGCGCTCATGTCACAAGTGCCGCAATCGCGCCCACGCCCGCACATCGTCCCCGATGCAGGCGCGCAACCGATGCGCCGGTCATGCCGCCAAGCGCTGCTACGTCCACTGCACTCGTTCCGGCCAGAGCAGCCCACCTGACTGCGCCGAGCGATGCGGCTCCCGGGTGGCTTGCGGTGGCAAAGGCGGGCGACAGAAACACCAGCCGAACCCCTGCGCGGGCGGCACGATGCAGCTCGGATCGATCATGCGCGGAGCTGGTCAAAGCACGCGAACGCCGCATGCCGGCTGGCAGGCGGCCACCGCGCAGATGCACGGAACTCCGCAAGGCAGCGGCCAGCCGCCAATCTCCCGCAACCACCAGCATCAGCCGCCTGTCCCGGCACAGCTGCGAAAGGCGCCGCCCTGTGCCGAGGCGGTCCTGGAACCCTTCCGGCCGAAACACCACACCCGCCAGGCCACGGGGCAGCCGCGCCACGGCCGCGAGCGGATCTGGCGACCGCACGGCGTCCGTGAAGAGCCACAGCGGCGGCAACCCGGCGCCACGCCTGCGTGACTTGACCGATCGCGCCCATGCGGCAAGCCTGTCATCCATGTCAGACCCCGTCCTCTCCGCCATCGCCGGCAACATGGCCCGCATCCGCGACCGCATCGCAAGCGCCGCCCTGCGCGCCGGGCGCAACCCCGAGGCCGTGACGCTGGTGGCCGTCTCCAAAACCAATCCGTCAGAGGCCGTGCTGGCGGCCCTTGCCACAGGGCAGCGCCATTTCGGCGAAAACCGTGTGCAGGAGGCACAGGCCAAGTTCCCCGCATTGCGAGAGGCGTTTCCCGATCTCCGCCTGCACATCATCGGCGGGCTGCAGACCAACAAGGCCCGGGACGCGGTGCGCGTGGCAGACGTGATCGAGACCATCGACCGCCCGAAGCTGGCCGATGCCATTGCCGACGCCATGGCCCGCGCAGAGCGCCGGCCTTTGCTGCTTGTTCAGGTGAATGTGGGTGACGAGCCTCAGAAATCCGGCATTCCAACCGCGGAGGCTGATGACTTTATCCAGGCCTGCCAGGCGCGCTTCGGCGCCGGTCTGGCCGGCCTGATGTGCATCCCGCCAGCCGAGGGCGATCCAGCGCCGCATTTCGACTGGCTGGCCGAGCGGGCGGCCCGCCATGGCCTTGGGATCGTGTCCATGGGCATGTCCGGCGATTTCGAGACGGCGATCGCCCATGGCGCCACGCATGTCCGCGTCGGGTCAGCCATCTTCGGGGCCCGCGGCTGACGAGTCGCTTGCACCACCACCATCAACATCGTAGTGCCCCGGCAGATCAACGGGGCATTCATGAGCACGCTCGCCACCACCGCCGGAAGTGACCTTGACACCAAGCAGCCAGCCTTGAAGGCAGCGGCACTGCTGGGCGTGCTGGGCGTGGTCTATGGCGACATCGGCACCAGCCCGCTTTACGCCCTCAAGGCGAGCCTGGACCATTTTGGCGGCGGCGATGTCCTGCTGACCGGCGATATCCTGGGCATCCTGTCGCTGATCTTCTGGTCGTTGATCCTGATCGTCACTGTCAAATACGTCACGCTGGTGATGCGCGCCGACAACCGCGGCGAGGGCGGCATCCTGGCGCTGATGGTGCTGGCGCAGCATTGCTGTGCCACGCCACGCGCCCGGCGGCTGATGGGGATCATCGGCATTGCCGGCGCCTGCCTGTTCTTCGGCGATGGTGTGATCACCCCCGCCGTCTCGGTGCTCTCCGCCGTTGAGGGCCTTGAGATTGCAGCACCTGAGCTCAAGACGATCGTGCTGCCGGTCGCGACCATTGTCATCATCGGTCTGTTTGCCGTCCAGTCGCGCGGGACCGGCAGCGTCGGGCGGGTGTTCGGCCCGATCATGGCGGTCTGGTTCCTGACCATCGCCCTGCTCGGCGTGCTGCAGATTGTGCACAACCCAAGCGTGCTGGCGGCCGTGTCACCCACTTATGCGGTCGCCCTGTGCGCCCGGCATGGCTGGCTTGCCTTCGTGGCTCTGGGCTCCGTCGTGCTTGCCGTCACCGGCGCCGAGGCGCTTTACGCCGACATGGGCCATTTCGGCCCGCGCCCGATCCGGATCGCCTGGACGTGGTTCGTGCTGCCTTGCCTGGTGCTCAACTATTTCGGACAGGGCGCGCTGGTGCTGGCGGATCGCGCCAATCTCGACAACCCGTTCTATCTCATGGCGCCCAAATGGGCATTGCTGCCGCTGGTGATGCTGGCCACAGCCGCCACGGTGATCGCGAGCCAGGCCCTTATTTCCGGCGCCTATTCAGTGGCGCGGCAGTGCATGCAGCTCGGCTTTCTGCCGCGCATGAGCGTGAACCACACCAGCGCCACCGAAAGCGGGCAGATCTATGTGCCGCAGATCAACTCCGCCCTGATGGTTGGCGTTCTGGTGCTGGTGTTCGCCTTCCGCACCTCCGACAACCTCGCCGCGGCCTACGGCATCGCCGTCACCGGCACCTTCATCAGCACCTGCGTTCTGGCGGGCGTTGTGTTCCGGCGCCAGTTCGGCTGGTCCAAGCCCCGCACGATCGCAGTGTTTGGCGGGTTCTTCGTGATCGACACGGTGTTCTTCGCAGCCAACGCGTTGAAGATCCCCGATGGCGGGTATGTTCCGCTCGTCCTCGGCGTGGCGCTCATCATGCTGATGACGAGCTGGAAGCGCGGCCGTGACCTGCTGCTCGATCGCTGGAAGCATGACAGCCTGCCGCTCACCAGCTTCCTCGCCCGGCTGCCGCATTCGCGTACCATCCGCGTGCCAGGCACCGCGATCTTCATGACCGGCAACTCCGACTACGTGCCGGCCGCATTGCTGCACAACCTCAAGCACAACAAGGTGCTGCACGAGAGGGTGCTGTTCGTGACCGTCGTCAACACCGAGGTGCCTGAGGTTGGTGGCGACGATCGCGCCCAGGTTGTCGAGCTGGCACCTGGCATCCATCGCGTGATGCTGCGCTACGGCTTCATGGAAAGCCCCGACCTGCCGCGCGACATCGCGCTGCTGAAGGACAAAGGCGTTCAGATCGAACCGATGCAGGCGAGCTATTTCCTCGGTCGCGAAACGCTGGTGCGTGCGATCGCGCCGAAGATGCCGATCTGGCGGATGTGGCTGTTCCTGATCCTGGCGCGCAATGCCACGCCGGCCACAGAGTTCTTCCGCATCCCGAGCGACCGCGTGGTCGAGCTCGGTGTGCGGGTGGCGATCTGAGTCAGAGAAGGAAGGCCAGGACCCTGGCCTTCCTTCTCTGACTCAGGCGTTCCCAGCCGCCCGGCGGGACTGCCACAGCGCCACGAAATCGATGGGGTGGAGCAGAACCGGCGGAAAGCCGCCTTCGCGGGTGGTGTCACTGAGGATGTTGCGGGCGAGGGGAAGAGCAGCTTCGGGCACTCGACCAGGAGGATCGGCTCGATCGCCTCGTCCGGCACGTTGGTGAGGGTGAACACGCCGCCGTAGGAAAGCTCTGCAACGAACACCCGCTGGCCGTCGGTGTTGCCCTCGGCGTTGGCTTCGGTCGCCTCGGCGCGGATGGCCAGCACAACCTCGTAGATGTCGGCCTGGTCATTGATGCGGCGGGCCTGGACATCGAGGTTGATGTCCACGCGGGGCGGGTTGCGCAGCTGGGTGTAGATGGCGGGCGCGCCCGGAACCTCGAAGCTGAGGTCCTTCACATATTGGATGTTGACCACCAACGGCGGGGCAGGAGCGGCATTCTGGTCGGACATGGGGGTCTCCGTTGCAATGCGGGCGGTCTAGTTGGTTTCGGCTGCGATGGGTAGCGGGCTGCGGCCGCGGTCAGGTGTGGCGCCAGACGACCTCGGCAGGTGCGGGCAGGGTGGGATCGAAGCGGTGCAGGGTCCCGTTCATCACGCTTTGTCCGGTGAGCGAGAGGATGAAGCCCCAATGGCTGACCACCAGCGTGTCAGCCCAGTCGGGCAAGGCAGCCATCTCGGCGCGGAAGCGATTGGCGCGGGCGATGATCTGATCGGCCGGCTCCTCGATCTGCGGCCACCAGATATCGTCAAGATGGCGGAAATCATGCTGTGGCCAGGCGGCTTTCAGATGTGACACCGGCGAGCCAATATCGCAGCTGAAAGCGTAGCGCTCGCGCACGATGGGGTTGATATGAACGGGAATGCCAAGCTCGGCTGCGATCGGTGCCGCGGTCTCGAGCGCTCGGGTGTAAGGCGAGACGATGATCCGCCGCAGCCCCTGGCCCTTGAGGGATGCCGCAGCCTCGCGCGCCTGTTGATGCCCAAGCTCGGTGAGCTTTGGGTCCGCAATCCCGGGATCGCGGCGCGTGGCCGTGAAAAGCAGGTTGAATTCGCTCTGGCCATGGCGCAGCAGGATCATGAACCGTTTGTTAGCGGCCCGAATCCGCTGGCGCAATGCTGTGCCGCGGGCTGTTTGATTACAGATTGTGCGGCGGGCGGACGAGCCCTATGTGCAGGGTTGGTTTTCGCGGGAGCGAGGCATGGGCGGCGGGTTTCCGATTGATTTGGTGCTGTTCGGCATGGTGGCGGTGTTTCTGGTGCTGCGGCTGATGAGCATCCTGGGCAAGCGAACGGGCTATGAACGACCGGCCGAGCCGGCGGCACCCTCCAATGTGGTGCCGATGGGGCGCCGTGGTGTCGAAGCCCCGGTGATCGAGGCAACCGTGGAGCCGGCCGCACCGCAGGACCGCCCCTTGCCCGATCCGGCGACACCGCTGGGCCTTGCCCTTGCCGCGATGGCGCACACGGACCGGACCTTCACGCCACAGAGGTTTTTGGGGGGGGCGGAGGCTGCCTTCAGGATCATTGTGACGGCGTTTGCCAACGGTGAGCGCACCACCCTGCATCCGCTTCTGTCCGCTGACACCTATCGCGCCTTCGAAGCGGCGATCGCCGCGCGCGAGGCGGCTGAGCAGACACAGCGGACCGAGATCCGCGCGATCGCGAAAGCCGACATCGAGCAGGCCGAGCTCCACGGCACCACCGCCGTGATCACCGTGCGGTTCGTGTCCGATCAGGTGAACATCACCGTGGGCGCAGATGGCGTGCCAGTGGCGGGGACGGACGCGGTAACGGAGATTGTTGACCTGTGGAGCTTCGAGCGGGATCTGGCGACCGCCGATCCGGCGTGGCGCCTGATTGCGGCCCGCAGCGCGTGAGGCATGCCCCGAGGGCCGCGCTTGCGCTGGCCGCTTTCGTTGCCTCCTGTGCGCCGATCCCGCCGAAGGTGGCGCCGGTGGCCGACGGCACGCCGGTTATGACCCGGACCACTTACGACAAGCTGCCAGGTTGGAGCGCCGACAGCACATCCAAGGCAATCGGTCCGTTCCTGGCGGGCTGCGCGCATCTGGCCGATGCCAGGCTCAACGGCGAGGCGAAGCTGGGCGGTATGCCTGCGGCTGAGGCCCTGGGTGGGCAGGCCGCGTCATGGAAACCGGCCTGCGATGCGGCCCGTGCGGTGCCCGGGACGGACGACGCGGCGGCGCGCCGGTTCTTCGAGGCCTGGCTCGTGCCCTACGCCGTCACGGCCGGGCAGGACGCCATGGGATTGTTCACCGGGTATTACGAACCGGAGATCAGGGGATCACGCAGTCCGAGCTCCGCCTACAAGGTGTCGCTGCTCTCCCGACCGGCCGATCTGGTGCCGGTGGAGGCGGGTACGTTCGCCGGCGAGAATGCGGCGCTGCGGGTGGGTCGGCGTCTGCCATCGGGCGATGTCGTGCCGTATTATGATCGCGCCGAGATTGAACACGGTGCCCTTGCCGGCAAACGGCTGGAGCTGATCTGGCTTGCTGACCCGATCGATGCGTTCTTTCTCCACATTCAAGGAGCCGGCCGAATCCGCTTGCCAGATGGCAAGGTCGCTCGGGTTTCCTATGCCGGACAGAATGGCAGGACCTATCTGCCGATCGGCCGCGTGTTGGTGGATCGCGGGGAAATGACGCTTGAGCAGGTCTCCATGCAGTCGATCAGCGCCTGGCTGCGGGCTCATCCTGCCGAGGCTGGCGACGTGATGGCAAAGAATCCGTCCTACGTATTTTTTCGTGAAGTCATTGGCGTGAAGGCCGACCAGGGCCCGCCGGGCACGCTCTCCGTACCATTGGCGCCGGGACGATCGCTGGCTGTGGATCGCTCGGTGATCCCGCTCGGAGCGCCGGTGTGGCTCGATACGACGGATCCGGTGGACGGGTCGAAGCTCCAGCGGCTGATGCTCGCGCAGGACACCGGCGGCGCGATCCATGGCGCCGTGCGGGCGGATGTGTTCTGGGGCTGGGGGGCAGAAGCGGAGAACAGGGCCGGGCGGATGCGCCAGCAGGGCCGGTATTTCGTTCTGCTGCCCAAGGAGTGACGGGTCGGCTGATCAGCGGCGATTGCCTGGAAGTGCTTCCAACGCTGGACGACGCATCCGTAGACATCGTGGTGACGTCACCGCCCTACAACATCGGCCTCGCCTATAACAGCTACGAAGACAGCCGGGGAGAGGCGTCCTATCTCGACTGGATGGTGTCGGTGGCCACCGAGCTGCGCCGGGTACTCCGGCCAGATGGATCGTTCTTTCTCAACGTGTCCGGCAGCCCGCGCGCGCCATGGTTGCCATTCGAACTGGTGGTGCGGTTGAGGTCGCTGTTCGTGCTGCAGAACCACATCACCTGGATCAAGTCGGTCTCGATCGGGGCGGCCACATCGGGGCATTTCAAGCCGGTGTCGAGCCGGCGGTTCCTGCACCAGGCGCACGAGCCGATCTTTCACTTTACACGCGCTGGTGATGTGACGCTGGACCGGCTGGCGATCGGCGTGCCGTATCAGGACAAAAGCAATATCACGCGGCGGGGACACCCGGCCGATCTGCGCTGCCGCGGCAACACCTGGTTCATTCCCTATGACACGGTGCAAAGCCGCACCGAAAAGTTCAACCATCCCGGCACATTCCCCGTCGATCTGCCGCGCTGGTGCATCCGGCTGCACGGGCGGGAGAATGCTTTGGTGCTCGATCCGTTCATGGGCACGGGAACGACGATGGTGGCGGCGGCACGCGAGGGTGCTCGGGGCATCGGGATCGACATAGACCCGTCCTATGTGACGATTGCCGAGGCCCGTCTGGCGGCTGAGCGAAACCGCCCCTAGATAGGTGCATGGACCACATCACCGCCCCCCGCCCCCGTGTTGCTCTGTTTGTCACATGCCTGGTGGATTTCCACCGGCCGAGCGTCGGTTTCGCCGCCATCAAGCTGCTGGAGGCGGCTGGCTGCGATGTGGAGGTGCCGCGGGCACAGACCTGCTGCGGCCAGCCGGCCTATAATTCAGGCGACCGCGCCACCGCCGCCGCCATGGCGCGCGGCCTTCTTGAGGCGTTCGGCGGCTATGATTACGTGGTCGTCCCGTCCGGCTCCTGCGCTGGCATGATCCGCGAGCACATGCCGCATCTGTTCGACGACGACCCCAACACCAAGGCACGGGCCGAGGCGCTGGCGTCCAGAACCTACGAGCTGGTGAGCTTTCTCACCGATGTTCGTGGGCAGATCGCGGTGCAGGCCGCCTATGTCGGCACGGCCGTGTATCACGACAGCTGTGCGGGCCTACGAGAACTGGGGATCAAGACCCAGCCGCGCGATCTGCTGGCCTCGGTGGCGGGGCTCAAGATGGTGGAGATGAAGGAGCCGGAGATGTGCTGCGGCTTCGGCGGCACCTTCTGCGTGAAATACCCCGACATCTCGGTGCGCATGGTGAGCGACAAGACAGCTGATATTGTCGCCAGCGGAGCGGACATTTTGCTGGCTGGCGATATGGGCTGCCTTCTGAACATGGCCGGCCGGCTGTCGCGCGAGGGCAGTGCCATCAAGGTGCGGCATGTGGCGGAGATTCTGGCAGGCATGGCCGGCGCCACACCGGCGATCGGCGAGCCCACGCCCTGATCGCCCAGCGCGCCCGGCTGCCCGATAAGCGGGTGATCGGCTTTGCCGTCTATGGCGCGGCGGACGCAACACCCGTGATCTATTGCCATGGCTGGCCCACTTCGCGGCTGGAGGCTGGGCTGGCGCCGGCGCTGCCGGTCAGGCTGATCGCGATGGACCGACCCGGCTATGGGCTGTCCGATCCTAACCCGAAGGCAACGCTCAAAGACCACACCAACGATATTCTCCTGCTTGCACGGCATCTTGGCTTGAAGCGCTTTGCGGTGGTGGGTGTCTCCGGTGGCGGACCGCTCGCGGCTGCCTGCGCCTATTATCTGCACGACCTCGTCTCCGCGCTCACCTTGATTAGCCCGGTGCCACCGCCGCATGCCGTGACATCGGGCAGCCTTGCGACGCTGATGCGGTTCGGCCGCTGGCCGGCCCTGGCGCGGCCGGCCATGAGTCTTGCGCGAGAGTTCATCCTGAGCCCGGACCGGGCCGAGGCGATCGTGTTCGGCCGCCAGCTCCCCGGCAAAGACGGCGCGGTGATGACACGAGAGCGCCGGGCAGCCCTGCTGGCATCGATGCGGGAAGGGCTGAAGCAAGGCATCCAAGGTGCTGTGACCGATGCCTCGATCTATGGACGGCCATGGGGCTTCCGGCTCGAGGACATCAGAGTTTCAACGACAGTCTGGCAAGGCACGGTCGATCATCTCATCCCGGCGGCCAGCGTGTGGGTCTACGGAGCCATTCCGGGGTCGAGGGTGAATGTCCTGGAAGATCATGGCCATTATTCCCTGGCATTGGGCGAAACGGCCAGCATCATGGACGAGCTGGTGGCTCGCATCGGCGCACCAGGCAACTGATCGCTTCAGTCGCTTGACCCTGACGGGTTGTCACTCGGTGCAGGCGATGACACATCTGCTACGAACGCCCGCCGCGCAGGAGTTGTCCCGATGCTCGCCACCAGCCCAGCCTTCAAGGAGAACGCGGCCCACGCGCTGGCCGATCCGTCTCTTCAGAAGGCGCTGCACCGCACGCGTCCGCAAAACCCTGCCAAGCGTGCAGCTGCCGTGGCCGCCCTGCCTGAGTTCGAGCAGCTCCGCGACATCGGGCGCGATATCAAGAACCACACGTTGGCCAATCTCGATTTCTACCTTGAGACCTGGGAAACGAATGTTCTGAAATCGGGCGGCCATGTTCACTGGGCCAGCACCGCTGATGACGCCCGCACCGCCGTGCTCGAGATCTGTCGCAAAGCCGGCGCCCGCACCGTCACCAAGGGAAAGTCGATGATCAGCGAAGAACTGGCGATCAACGACCACCTCGAAAAGCACGGTATAGAGCCGATCGAGACCGACCTTGGCGAATACATCCTGCAGATCCGCAAGGAGCCCCCGAGCCACATCATCGGCCCGGCCTTCCACCTTAACCGCGAGGATTGGGAAGAGAGCTTTCGCAAGGTGCACACCCACCTGCCGGCTGATCGGGTGTTCGCCGAGCGCAAGGACATCATGACCGAGGCACGCGAGCTGCTGCGCTCGAAGTTCCTCGCCGCCGATGTCGGCATCACCGGCGCCAATTTCCTGATTGCCGAGACCGGCAGCAGTGTGATCGTGACCAATGAGGGCAATGGCGATCTCACCCAGACGCTGCCGCGGGTGCATATCGTGCTGGCGAGCATCGAGAAGGTCGTGCCGACCCTGGAGGACGCCACCTCGCTGCTTCGGCTTCTGGCGCGGTCGGCCACGGGCCAGGATTTCTCGGTCTACACCACCTTTTCAACCGGTGGCCGCCGTGCGGGCGATCTTGATGGACCAGAAGAATACCACGTGGTGGTGGTTGATAACGGCCGCTCCGCCATGGTCGGTACCGAGTTCCAGGACATGTTGCGCTGCATTCGCTGCGCGGCCTGCATGAATCACTGTCCGGTCTATCAGACAGTGGGCGGGCATGCGTATGGCTGGGTTTATCCTGGGCCGATGGGCTCGGTCCTCACGCCGAGCCTGATCGGTGTGGACAAGGCCGGGCATCTACCGAACGCCTCTACCTTTTGTGGCAAGTGCGAGAGCGTGTGCCCGGTGAAAATCCCGCTGCCAAAGATGATGCGCCACTGGCGAGAGCGGGAATTCGAGCGCCACCTGTCGCCTCAGTCGGTGCGCACGAATCTCAGCCTGTGGGCGTTCGTGGCACAGCGGCCGGCGCTGTATCGTCTTGCCACACGGATCGGGGCCAAGGCGCTGTCATTGCTCGGGCGCGGCCGAGGGCGCCTGGCGTCCGTTCCGTTTGCAGGCGGCTGGACAGGTGGACGCGATCTGCCGGTGCCCGAGGGTGAAACATTCTTCGCGCGCTATGCCCGCCTGGAACGGAGCAAGCGGTCATGAGCCGCGAAGCCATTTTCGGCGCGATCCGCCGTGGCTTGCGGCGTGGCGCACTGCCGGACGACCAGGCGATGGCGCTCCGAGCGCGACTATCCGCCCATCCCCGCCATCTGATCCCGGCCCGTAGCCGGGTGGCGCGTGCCGAACAAATCGCGCTGTTCCTGCGCAATCTGGAGAAGGAGTTCGCAACGTTTCGGCGCGTGTCTGACGCGGCCGAGTTGCCGGAGGCGGTGGCCACCTATATCGCCGCGCAAAACCTGCCGCCTGAGCTGGTGATCGCCCCTCATGACGAATTGCGCTCGATCCCATGGGCTGCGCGCCCCATGCTGCGTCTGCGTGAGGGCCGCGCCGAGGCCGCCGATCTTGTGTCGGTTCAACACGGTTATGTCGGAATCGCTGAGACCGGCACCTTGATGTTGCCGGCGGCGCCGGACAGGCCAACGACGCTGAATCTGCTCTGCGACACCGCGATCGTCGTGCTTCGTGCGAGCCGGATTGTCGGCGCCTATGAAGAGGCCTGGGACGTGCTTCGGGCTGAACGCCATGACGAACTCTCTGATGGGTTCATGCCGCGCAACGTCATGTTGGTGACAGGGCCATCGCGTTCGGCAGATATTGAAAGCACGTTGGAGCTTGGCGCGCATGGACCACGCCGCCTCCATGTCGTCCTGGTGGATGACGATTCGAGCGCGCTTCAGAGCTGATATGGCGATCAGGCGTCGCGGCCTCACCGAGCATGACCGTGCGGAATGGGCGCAGTTCGCCCAGGCCATCAAGCCGCTTCCGGGCCGCGAGATGCCACCTGCACCCGTGGAGACGTTACGTCCCGCGCCACAGCCAAAAGTCGCCACGATTCCATCGCGGCAGCCGCTCCAACGCCCGGTGGCATTGTTGGTCGACACTCATCCTGGCGGACTCGACAACAGCACATGGAACAAGTTCCGTTCTGGCAAACTAGCCTCTCAACGCACCATCGACCTGCACGGACGCACGGCACAGAGGGCCTATCACGCACTTCATCAGTTCCTGCAAACAGCGCATGCCGATCGTGTTCGGTGTGTAGAGATCATCACCGGGCGTGGCAGCGGCGAGACGGGAGGTGTACTGCGGCGCGAGTTACCGTTGTGGCTGAACCAGCCGACGCTTCGCCCGCTGGTTCTGGCGGCGAGCCATCCCCACGCCGCCAATCCTGGATCGGTGCGCCTGTTGCTGCGGCGCGTGAAATGACGCCGTTTGGCGCCAGACTTCGGGAATTGCGAGCAACAAGGGGCATGACCCAGGCTCAACTGGCCAAACGGCTGCAGATCTCGGCTGCTTATCTCTCGGCTCTTGAGCACGGCAGGCGGGGCCGCCCAGGGGTTGGATTGGTTCACCAGGTCTGTGCCGAATTTGGTCTGATCTGGGATGAGGCAGATACGCTCCAGGCTCTGGCACGAATGTCCCATCCGCGGGTGACGTTTCATACGGCAGGCATGAGTCCCGCTCAGACAGCGCTGGCCAACAGGGTAGCGCAAATGATGCCAACCCTCTCTCACGAAACGGTCGCGGCGCTCCACGAGGTGTTGGACAGCAACAAGGTTCAGCGATAGGCCGAAAATCGAGTCATCGTCGTCCTGGCTCCAGAATCCGGGCTTGGCGGAGATAACCCAGCAAGGGCAACATTTGCATCCCTAAGATGGCTGAGTGCGCGCCGGTGATTTGGTCAAACAGATGAAGCCCCAGCCCTTCGATGCGATAGGCCCCGACGGTCGTGGTCACGGCATCACCCTCGGACGCAATATACCAGTCGATCAGAGCTTCTGAGAGCTGTCGCATCCGGAGCCTGGGCGTTGCGATATCGTGCCAGACCCGATGTCCGCCCTGAAAACACACGATTGCGGTCACGAGATCATGAACTTGGCCACTCAGAAGGGTGAGGTGAGACCGCGCCTCTGAGACGGTCTGTGGCTTTTCGAACCATACGCCATTACACACCAGCAATTGGTCAGCACCAATGACAAGGGCATCCGGATGCGTGCGTGCGACACGCGCTGCCTTCAACTCCGCGAGATGAACCGCGCATTCATCCGGCTGCCAACCTTCGGCCTGGGCACTTGCCTTGATCGCGGCTTCATCGATCCACGCAGGCACCGTCTCGAATGCCAACCCCGTCGATGCCATCAAGGCCCGGCGCGATGGTGACTGGCTGGCAAGGATCAGACGGGTCGCGGGATCCTGAAGCATCAAGGCGTCTCAGCCTTACGGCGGCGATCATGCCAGGATTCCATCAGGGTGATCACCGTGGCGGCGGTCTCCTCAATTGACCGCCGTGTCACGTCAATCACCGGCCACCCTCTGCGCGTACAGAGCCTGCGCGCCCAGAGCAGTTCGGCTTTGACGGCCTCGTGGTCGACATACACACCCGTGTCCTGTCGCACCACCCCGGCCGTCGGGCCGGCGCCGATCATCCGAAGGCGATGCCGGCGGATCTCGATCAGCGCATCTGAATCCAAGGTCAGCCCGACGACGGGGCAGGTTGGGTTCTCCAATCCTGGCGGATCTTGCGTGCCTGGCACCAACGGGATGTTGGCCGCCTTGATGCCGCGATTGGCGAGATAGAATGACGTGGGGGTCTTCGAACTCCTCGATACCCCGATCAGCACCACATCCGCCTCGGCGATACCTGCTTGGGCCTGTCCGTCATCATGGGCCAGCACGTAGTGCATGGCGTCGATGCGTCGGAAATAGTCAGCATCCAGAACGTATTGCCGGCCAGGACGTGAAATGGCCTTCTCGCCGAGCTGTTCCTGAAACATCGCCATCACCGGATCGAGCACCGAAACGATCGCCACCCCGAACCTCTCACAGGCCGTCTCCAGTTCGGTTCGCAGACCCCGCTCGACCAACGTCGACAAAACAGGGCCTGGCTCGGCCTCGATACCTTCGAGCACACGATGCAGCTGAAACCGCGTCCGGATCAGCGACCAGCGGTGGTAGACGATGCTGGCATGTTCGAACTGCGACACCGTCGCCCGTGCGATCGAGTTCAGCGTTTCGCCGGTAGCGTCCGACACGAGGTGGAGATTGATGCGGTTCGACATGTCTTTGATGATAGCGGGGATAAGTGCGAATTTCACGTCACCAGTTTATCGGCCATCGGGTGAGCGGGGATAACGATGTGACTTTGCCGTTATCGGGATGAAACATTGCCGGCCCTACTCCGGGATGGGGACATTGGCCTGTTCAAACGCAGGGTCAGGGACTTGCACAACGGGCCTGATGTGGACAAACAGGGCGTCAACCGGACGTGACGCTTGGTCCCCGCTATCCACAGGGTTCCTCTGTTACTCCTGCAAGACTCTTTTAATCTTATCTTAGATAAGAGCACCGAAGGACGGGACTCGCGATGGCCAAGAAGGTGATGCAGGTGCTGACGGGCGAAGCGGTCTGGCCGCCGCCGGTGTGGCTGATGCGCCAGGCTGGACGCTTCCTGCCGGAGTATCGGGCTGTTCGCGCCACCACCACCGGATTCATGGATCTTGCGACCAATCCGGAGAAAGCCTGCGAAGTGACGCTGCAACCGGTCCGGCGATTCGGCATGGATGCTGCGATCCTGTTCAGCGACATTCTCGTGCTGCCCTGGGCCCTCGGCCAGGACCTGGCGTTTGAAGCTGGCGAAGGTCCGATCCTGCCGCCCATCCGTGACCAGGCCGGCGTCGATGCACTCGATGTTGGCCGGGTGCGGGGAGAGATCCGGCCGATCCTTGAGACAGTGAGGCAGGTCCGTGCGGCGCTGATCGAGCATCATCCAGACACCACGTTGATCGGCTTTGCCGGCAGTCCGTTCACGGTGGCATGCTACATGATCGAGGGTGGTGGCTCGAAGGAGTTTGCTCATGTGCGTGCGATGGCGCATGGCCAACCAAAAGTGTTCGCCGATTTGATGGAAAAGATCACGGTGGCCACCATTACCTATCTTTCGGCGCAGATCCTGGCAGGCGCTGAAGTGGCGATGCTGTTCGGCAGCTGGGACGGGATCTTATCGCCGCGGTTGTTTCGAACCCACGTCATCGCACCGGCCGCCCGAATTGCCGCCCAGCTCAAAGCTCGGTTCCCGAACACGCCGATCATCGGGTTTCCCCGCCTGTCTGGAATGATGCTTGGTGAATATGCGCACCAGACCGGCGTGAATGCTGTGGCGCTGGACACGTCGGCCGAGCCGTCCCTGGCGGCCGGTATGATCCCGGCCGATATGGCGATACAGGGCAACCTGGATCCCCTTGCGTTGGTAGCAGGCGGAGCCGCCTTGCGGGAGGAGGCTGACATGTTGCTGCAGGCGATGCGTGGTCGGCCGCATATCTTTAATCTCGGTCATGGCATTCTACCACAGACGCCGCCAGAGCATGTCGCCGAGCTGATCGCACAGATACGTTCGGCCTGACCTAACGAGGCCAGTCACCAAGAAGCTTGACGTGAGCGGCCGGCTCGCCACTTCTGCCGTCATGAACGCAAGCACCCTCTCCCTTGGCCGTAAACCACGCGTGGCCATCGTGCTGCTCAATCTGGGCGGTCCGGATAAGATGGAATCGGTCTATCCGTTCCTGCTCAATCTGTTCAAGGACCCAGCCATCCTGAGGGTTCCGGTGTTCATTCGCCCTTTGTTGGCGCGCATCATCGCCTTCGCTCGCAAGAAGCCGGCCAGCGCGAACTATGCACTGCTCGGTGGCAAGTCACCGTTGCTCGATCTCACGATCGATCAGGCCGTGTCGCTGGAGCGGTCGCTGCCGGATCTGGATGCCAGGTGCTTTATCGCAATGCGTTATTGGCACCCATTCAGCGAGCAAACGGCGCAAGAAGTGAAGGCGTTCGATCCGGACGAGGTGGTGTTGCTGCCCCTCTATCCGCAGCATTCCACGACGACGACCGGCAGTTCATTCACCGCATGGCGCGAGGCTGCTGCAACGGTTGGGCTCGTGAAACCGACCACGTCGATCTGCTGCTACCATTCTGATCCTGCATTTGTCGCAGCAACTGCAGCGATCGTGCGAAAATCCTTTCTTGAATCTCGCGCCGAACTGGACTCTGCAATCCCGCTGCGGGTGCTTTTTTCAGCGCATGGGCTTCCGGAAAGCATCATCACAGCCGGCGACCCCTACCAGCACCAGGTGGAACGCACGGTTGCTGCCGTGGTGCGGCAGATGGCTGTTTCGGACATGGAACACCTTGTATGCTACCAGTCTCGCGCAACGCCGCAAAAATGGATCGGTCCCTCGACTGAGGACGAGATCGCCCGCGCGGGTCGTGAAAAAGTAGCACTTCTCGTCGTGCCAATCGCGTTCGTGTCAGATCACTCCGAGACGCTGGTCGAACTGGATATAGAATATCGCGAGCTTGCCGAAGAAGACGGTGTGCCAGCCTATTTCCGCGCACCGGTGCAGAATTCTGATCCTGCTTTTATCCAATCTCTTGCCGACCTGGTTCGCCGATCGCGCAACCGCGGCACAGGCCTCTGCAGTTTTGCCGGCTCGCGCACGTGCTACAAACCACATACCGACTGTCCACACGCCCGCGCCGGTGCGCCCGCACCGCCCGCCCCAGATGTGGCTGTGTCCGTGGCGAACCTGGTCGAAGCTGTGTGACGCCAGAAATGCTGCTGATCAACCGGACTGTTCCGGTGGAACTGGTCATTTTCGACTGCGACGGAGTCCTGGTCGACAGCGAGGGCATTGCGAATAGAGTGACTTCCCGTTGTATTACACGGCTTGGTTGGCCGATGACTCCGGCTGAGGCGGACCAACATTTTCTGGGCATGACGCTTACGGACATGATCCCAGTGATCGAAGCAAGGATCAGGCATTCCGTTCCACCCGGCTGGCGGGCCGCCATGATGCAAGAGTTCCTAGCGGATCTCGCACGCAACGCAACCGCGATCCCAGGCGCGATTGCAGCGCTGGATGGTCTGGACAGCTTGGCGATGGCATGGCGCATTGCGTCCAACTCATCGCATGAAGAAATGGGTGTGAAGTTTTCACGCTTGGCCCTGACAGATAGGGTAACCGGTCGTGTTCACAGCTATCGCGACGTTGCGCGCGGAAAACCAGCGCCTGATGTCTATCTGGCCGCTGCCGCTGCCGAGGGTGTTGCCCCCGACCGCTGTCTGGTGATCGAAGACAGCGCGGTCGGGGCGACTGCAGCAGTTGCTGCGGGGATGGTATGTCTTGGCTTTGCACCGCATGATGATGGCGATAGGCTCGTCGCGGTTGGTGCTATACCGTTTCGATCCATGTTTGATGTACCGCACTACGTAAGCTTGGCTCAAAGGATAGCAGCGTGACCATCTCGCTTTTGGCCCCTTTTCTACTCTACACCAAATCATTCCACGTTATTGCCGTAATGGCATGGATGGCGGGGCTCTTCTATCTTCCTCGGCTTTATGTGTATCACTGTGGCCTTGCCCGTGGCAGCGTCGAAAGTGAGCGATTTAAGGTCATGGAGCGGCGACTACTCAAGCAGATAATGAACCCTGCAATGATCACGACCTGGACTTTTGGAGTTTTACTTATCCTCACTCCTGGCGCTATCGATTGGACGGCTGGCTGGTGGCATCTGAAGTTCCTCTGCGTAATTCTGATGACCGGTTTTCACGGAGCGTGCTCGAAATGGCGGAAGCTTTTCCTTGAGGATCGCAATACCAAGACCCATCGATATTATCGCCTTGCCAATGAGGTTCCGACGGTGCTGATGGTCATCATCGTCATCATGGCAATCGCGCAGCCGTTCTGATTGATCGGGCGCGACGACATGGCATTCACACGTCTCTTCGTGAGTGGTTACCGGATCAGTGATGACCAGCGTGAACTGGACATAGACGCGATCCACGGCTTTCTCTCTGAGCAAAGTTACTGGGCGCAAGGACGACCCCGGACGATCACCGAAGCAGCCATTGCAGGTTCCCTCTCTCTGGGGCTCTACGCTCCGGATACAAATCTGGCAGGGTTCGGTCGAATCGTGACCGATCGCGCCACCACCGCTCCTCTGTCTGACACTTTTTTTATTCTAGCGGCTCATCGCAGCCGCGGTCTCGCTCAAGCGCTGGTGGCCGCAATGTTGGAACATCCGGAGCTGGTTACGGTACGGCGCTGGACATTGTCGACGAATGATGCACATGGGCTTTACGCCCGGTTCGGGTTTGTGCCGTTTGATCGGCCGCAAACGCAATTGATCAGGCTGATCTCGAGGCCGGCACACCCCTAATCCAATCCGGCAGCCCTCAGTCTCGGGGGCTGCCCTTGACGCGGCGTGGCTTCAGGCCTAACGACTGTGCAGGCTTTGCGGCGCGGCCACCGTGGCGCAATCTTCCCACCTCTTGCGGGGCTTTGTCCGCTGGCCTTCCTGGCCCGTGACATCCAAGCGGCTTGGCATCAACGCCCCGCAGACCGTCCCTTCCCACACGACCACGCCTAAGACCAGTCGGTCTTGCTTGCTCAGCCATACGTCATCATCCTGAGGCCACCTCATGCACCTTGCCGAACTCAAGGCAAAATCCCCGGCGGATCTGCTCAGCTTCGCCGAATCCCTGAACATCGAAAATGCTTCGTCTCTGCGCAAGCAGGACATGATGTTCACCATCCTCAAGACCCTCGCCGAAAACGATCAGGCTATCCACGGTGAGGGCACGCTCGAAATCCTTTCTGACGGCTTTGGCTTCCTGCGCAGCCCTCAGAGCAACTATCTCCCCGGGCCGGATGACATCTACATTTCGCCAACACAGGTCCGCCGCTTTGGCCTGCGCACCGGTGACACGGTGGAAGGCCAGATCCGCGCACCCAAAGACGGCGAACGATATTTCGCCATGCTCAAGGTCAACACGATCAATTTCGAGCCGCCCGAAGCCGTGAAACACCGGATTAATTTCGATAACCTGACACCGCTTTATCCCGATCAGCGGTTGAAGATGGAAATCGAAATGAAGGAGCTCCCGGCCAAGGGCTCCACCCGGGATAACATCCCCCGCGTGATCGACCTCGTGGCGCCGATCGGCAAAGGCCAGCGCGCCCTCATCGTGGCACCGCCTCGGACAGGCAAGACGGTTATGCTGCAATCGATCGCAACCTCGATCTCAGCCAACCACCCCGAAGCCTTTCTCATTGTGCTGCTGATTGACGAACGGCCGGAGGAAGTCACCGACATGGCTCGCACCGTGAAAGGTGAGGTTGTGGCCTCGACCTTCGATGAACCAGCCACACGCCACGTCCAGGTCACGGAAATGGTGCTTGAGAAGGCCAAGCGACTGGTTGAGCACAAGCGCGATGTCGTTATCCTTCTAGACAGCATCACGCGCCTCGCCCGTGCCTACAACACGGTCGTGCCGTCCTCTGGCAAGGTGCTAACGGGCGGTGTGGACGCCAATGCCCTGCAACGTCCGAAGCGCTTCTTTGGCGCGGCGCGCAACATTGAGGAAGGCGGATCGCTCACGATCATCGCAACTGCCCTCATTGACACTGGAAGCCGCATGGACGAGGTGATCTTTGAAGAGTTCAAGGGCACAGGCAACAGCGAGATCATTCTCGATCGCAAGCTGTCCGACAAGCGCACCTTTCCTGCCGTGGATATTACAAAGTCTGGCACCCGGAAAGAAGAGCTGCTGGTAGATAAAGGCACGCTCTCCAAAATGTGGGTCCTGCGCCGCATCCTCAATCCGATGGGCGCTATGGACGCAATGGATTTCTTGTTAGACAAGCTCAAATACAGCAAGAACAACAATGACTTCTTTGATGCGATGAATACCTGACGCATCAAGTTTCGAAAGATTAAGATCCGAACAGGTGCCAAGGCGTCACCGCTCCAAAGGCGGTGACGCCTTTTCGCATTCGACTCTTTGAGTCGAGCGATTTGCGCACATGCAGATATCCTTATATACCGCGCACAGCAAATCGAAGGACCGCCCCATGCCTGATACCGTGATCGCCCATGACTACAAGGTTCGTGACATCTCTCTCGCCGAATGGGGACAGAAGGAGATCGCGATGGCTGAGGATGAGATGCCCGGCCTGATGGCGCTGCGCACCGAATACGGCAATACCCGTCCGCTTGCTGGCGCCCGTATCGTTGGTTGCCTGCATATGACCATCCAAACGGCTGTTCTGATCCAGACCCTCGAGCACCTCGGCGCGACTGTCCGTTGGTCATCCTGCAATATCTTCTCGACCCAAGATCACGCCGCTGCTGCGATCGCCGCGGCCGGAACGCCAGTATTCGCTTGGAAAGGAATGTCGGAAGAGGAATTTTGGTACTGCATCGAGCAGACCTTGCGTGGCCCCGATGGCTGGACGCCGAACATGATCCTCGACGACGGCGGTGACGTTACCGCGATTATGCATGACAAATACCCGGAGATGCTCGCCACGGTGAAGGGCCTCTCGGAAGAGACCATGACTGGTGTGCACCGTCTGTGGGAAATGGCCAAGACGGGCAAGCTCCATGTGCCGGCGATCAACGTCAACGACAGTGTGACCAAGTCGAAGTTCGATAACCTTTACGGCTGCCGTGAGAGCCTCGTGGACGCGATCCGCCGCGGCACGGACGTGATGATGGCCGGCAAGGTTGCCGTGGTCTGCGGCTTCGGCGATGTCGGCAAAGGGTCGGCAGCGTCGCTCCGCAACGCCGGTTGCCGCGTTCTGGTGACCGAGATCGATCCGATCTGCGCGTTGCAAGCCGCCATGGAAGGCTATGAGGTGGTGACCCTCGAAGATGCCGCCCACCGCGGCGACATCTTCATCACGGCGACCGGGAACGTCGACGTGATCACCATCGACGACATGCGCAAGATGAAGAACCGCGCGATCGTTGCGAACATTGGTCACTTCGACAGCGAGATCCAGATCGAGGCGCTGCGTAACTACAAGTGGGAGAACGTCAAGCCGCAGGTGGACGAAGTCGTTTTCCCAGACGGCAAGCGGCTCATCGTGCTGTCCGAAGGCCGCTTGGTGAACCTCGGGAATGCCACCGGTCATCCGAGCTTCGTGATGTCCGCCAGCTTCACGAACCAAGTTCTTGCGCAGCTCGAGCTTTGGACAGCGCCGGCCGGCAAGTATGAGAACAAGGTCTACACGCTGCCGAAGCACCTCGACGAAAAGGTCGCCGCTCTGCACCTCGAAAAGGTCGGCGCCAAGCTGACCAAGCTCTCGCCGAAGCAGGCCGAGTATATCGGCTCGCCAGTTTCCGGGCCGTTCAAGCACGAGCTCTATCGTTACTAAGCCATAAGGTCAGCCAGGAGCCACCAGGCTCCTGGCTGACTAGCCTAGCTTTTAGGCAATTCCTGTTCCACGAGCGTCGCCCACAGTGATGCTCCCAGTGGCAATATGTCATCGTTGAAGTCATATTTTGGATGATGAACCGACGTCGTGCCCTTGTCGGCAGCGGCTTGTCCCACTCGAACAAAACAGCCCGGGACCTTCTGGGCCATGTAGCTGAAATCTTCACCGCCCATGCCGGGGGGGCGGCTGCGGATCACATTTTCCGCTCCCACAACCCGTGCCGCCGCCAGCGCCGCACGTTCGGTCGCATCTGGATTGTTGACGACCGGCGGATAGCCGCGGGTGTATTCGAGCCTGCCCACGGCACCATGGGCGGCCGCAGTGTTTTCGATAATCTGCCGCATCAGAGGCTCGATGGTCTCTTGAACCTTTGTCTTCAGTGTCCGGACCGTCCCGTTGAGTTTTGCCTCATCCGGAATCACGTTGCCCGCCGACCCTGCATGAAACTGCGTGATGGAAATCACCGCGCTGTCCAGCGCATCAGTGCGGCGCGAGACGATCGACTGCAGCGCCAGCACGATATGGCTGCCGACAACCACCGGATCAATGGCTCGCTGCGGGCGTGCGGCATGCCCTCCTTTGCCGGAGATATGAATCCAAAAACGGTCAGAATTTGCTGAAACCGCGCCTTCGACGGCGGTCATCTTACCAATTGGAATCGACGAGTCGTTGTGAAGTCCGAATACCAGGTCGCAGGGGAATCGATCGAACAGCCCTTCATCCACCATCACACGACCGCCGCCACCCCCCTCTTCCGCCGGCTGAAAGATGAAGTGCACGGTGCCGTTGAAATTGCGGGTCTCAGCAAGGTATTTTGCAGCACCCAGCAGCATGGTGGTGTGCCCATCATGGCCGCAGGCATGCATGCGGCCTGGGTTCTGGCTGGCATGCGCGAACTCATTCTCCTCGGTCATCGGCAGCGCGTCCATGTCTGCGCGGATGCCGATGGCGCGATCGGATGAGCCGACCGTCAAAGTACCGACAAGACCGGTGGTCGCGATATCTCGGGTCACGGCGATGCCCCAACTGGCCAGTTTGTCGGCCACGATTTGAGAGGTTCGAACCTCTTCGAAGCCGAGTTCCGGGTGAGCGTGTAGATCTCGCCGCCATTCTGTCAGCTCAGCGGTGTCGGCGGCGATCCGGTTGATGGCAGGCATGTCGAAAGCTCCAGGTTCACCAGAGCATTCTGAAAGGTTCGATGGGAACGGCGCAAGATGAGCTAGCACAAGGCGAGGGTGATCCTCGCCTTGCGGCTGTTCGGGGCCCCCCGCTCAGAACGAGCCGATAAAGTCGCGCTTGCCCAGTTCAACACCGTTGTGGCGCAAGATGTCGTAGGCGGTGGTCACGTGGAAGATCATGTGTGGGAACACCCAGTGCAAAACATTGGTCAGCCCGGTGAACGTGATTTCGCGATCCCGCAGCTTGATGACGATCACCCTCTCCGCCGATGCATCGATTGCATCGGTCGGAAGCGTCTCTATAAACGCCAGGGTCTTGACGATGCGGGCCTGGAGCTCGGCAAAGCTTGCTTCGGTGTCCTCGTATTTCGGGATCTCAACGCCAGCCAGGCGCGCCATGCCGCCCTTGCACATATCAGAGGCGATCTGCACTTGCCGGGTGAGCGGCAGCATATCGGGTGCCAGACGCGCGGACAGCAGCACCTGCTCGTCAATCTTCTTCTGTGCTGCGAAGGCGGCAGCCTTCTCCAGGATCGCCGACAGGCTGCCCAGCATCTGCTTGATCACCGGGATCGACACAGCGGACATTGATAAGGTCATTACAGGCTCCCTCCCTTGCGGCCAGCCATGGCGCCAAGGCGCAGGCGCAGCGCGTTCAGCTTGATGAATCCCTGCGCGTCGAACTGGTCATACGCGCCCTGATCGTCCTCGAACGTCACGACTTTCATGGAGTGAAGCGTGTTGGGGCTTTCACGCCCGACGACCGAGACATTGCCCTTATACAGCTTTATCCGCACGCGGCCTGTGACGGATTGCTGACTAGCATCGATCGCCGCCTGGAGCATGCGACGCTCCGGGCTGAACCAGAAGCCGTTATAGATCAGCTCGGCGTATTTCGGCATCAGGCTGTCCTTGAGGTGGCCGGCCTCGCGATCGAGCGTGATGCTTTCTATACCGCGATGCGCTGCCAGCCAGATCGTACCGCCCGGGGTCTCGTAGATCCCGCGGGACTTCATGCCAACGAAGCGGTTCTCCACCAGGTCGAGCCGGCCGATGCCGTTCAACTTGCCGAGCTCGTTGAGTCTGGTCAGGAATGCCGCTGGTGTCAGGGCCTCGCCGTTGATCGCGACGGGATCGCCGTGGACGAAGTCGATCGTGATGTAAGTGGCGACGTCTGGCGCGTCCTCGGGGCGGATCGTACGCTGGTAGACCATTTCATCGGCCTCCATGCCCGGATCCTCCACGACCTTGCCCTCGCTCGAGGAGTGCAGGAGGTTCGCATCGACCGAGAACGGTGCCTCGCCGCGCTTGTCCTTGGTGATTGGGATCTGATGGGTCTCGGCGAATTCCAGCAACCGGGTGCG
Organism: uncultured Rhodospirillales bacterium; assembly: GCA_903873995.1. Lineage (GTDB taxonomy): Bacteria > Pseudomonadota > Alphaproteobacteria > Acetobacterales > Acetobacteraceae > CAIQQQ01. The sequence goes on along the minus strand of CAIQQQ010000344.1, from coordinate 68,047 downwards.
GCTGGTGAGATCCCACTCGCGCCAGGGGGCGATAACCTTGACGTCTGGCTTCAACGCGTAATAGGCAAGCTCGAAGCGCACCTGGTCATTGCCTTTGCCCGTCGCGCCGTGGGCCACAGCGTCAGCACCCACCATTTCGGCAATCTCGATCTGGCGCTGCGCGATCAGTGGACGGGCGATAGATGTGCCGAGCAGATAGAGGCCTTCATAGAGAGCGTTGGCGCGGAACATCGGGAAGCAGAACTCCCGCACGAAGGTCTCGCGCAAGTCGTCGACGAAGATTTGTTTCACGCCAAACATTTCAGCCTTGCGTCGTGCGGGCTCAAGCTCCTCGCCCTGGCCGAGATCGGCCGTGAACGTCACCACCTCGCAGTCATAGGTTGTCTGCAGCCAGCGCAGGATCACGCTGGTGTCCAGCCCACCAGAATAGGCCAGCACAACTTTCTTCACATCCTTCACGCGCATCACCAAGGTCCCTGCATCATCTCAATCCCGCACCTAACGCTGTGCGACCCTGTTGCGCAACAGGGCCCGCAGCCAAAGGGCCATGACAAATATGGCAGCGGCGTCGATTAGGAAGGCTACCTGATAGCCGTAAAGCTGGATAAGGACTCCCATCGATGCGGCGCCAAGAGACTGCCCGATAAACAGGACACAGGCGAAGGACGAAACCGCTGTCGCGCGGGCATCCGGCAACATCTCGGTCGCTCGCGCCTGAAGGACGCCATGCAGCATGAAAAAGCCAAGGCCCAGCATGAGTTCGACGAGCACAAACACAAGCCCAGACCCAGCTGTCATTCCGACTACGAGCCCTGCCGACATCAGCAACCCGCCAACCGTCACCATACCAGGCTCGCCAAAGCGGGGAATGATGCGGCTAGCCAACTGCGTGTAGACCAGCGCGCCAAGCCCGAAACAAGCCAGCACGAGCCCGACACGCTGGTAGCTGAGGCCAAACCCGTCATGCAAATAGGGGGCTATGAATGGAAAGCTTCCAGCCATGATCATACCGTCCAGCATCGCGCCGATCAGCAGAGGGCGAGAAAATGCTCCTCGCGCGAGCCGCGCGTAGAGCCTAGGATTGAACGTCGCGTTGGCGCTGCGGCGGTCCGGTAAGCCACGGATTCGCCACGCGAGCAGGCCCGCAACGATCATGGCTCCAAACGCCAGCACGAGGAACACACCGCGCCATCCAATAGTGTCACCGAACAGCCCGCCGACAGGGCCAGCGACCATCTGTGCCACCATTACGCCTGTCAAAAAGCGGCTCAGTGTCACCTGACGTTGCTCGTAAGGGACCGCGTCACCGATATACGCAAGACCTACCGGTATCAGCCCAGCGCTCGAAGCGCCGGCAATGGCGCGCAAGAATGTGAGACTGGCGAGATTTCCTGCCAATGCGCAGGATGCGGTTGCCACGGCATAGGCAACCAAGGCTCCCAGCATCACTCGGAGCTTGCCGTATTTGTCACCAACCGGGCCAAGGACGAGCTGGTTCAGGCCGTAAGGCAGAGTGAACGCGGTGATCACGACCGCCACAATCGGCACCGTGGTCGCAAAATCGGTTGCGATCACATGAAGCAGCGGGTCGATCACGCGGGCGCCCGCCGAGGATAAGAAACCAGCTGCCGCCAGGAGACCAATCGGCAACGCGGTGTTGGAGCGCGACGTGTTCATAATGTCGGTCTGGCGCCAAAGACGCCTGCCACGCAAGATGTTCCGATCAGTCACGCGCCATGAGAGACGCAACCTTGGTCTCACGCATCCGGGCGTAAACCACGCCAGAGATTGCGATCAGAGCTGTGACATACCAATAAAATCCACTCTCCAGTCCCGCATCTTTGAAGCTCAGCGCGATATAGGGAGCCGTGCCGCCGAAGATCGACACAGCGACCGCATATGGAAAGCCGACGCCCAAGGCCCGGACATTAGCCGGGAACAGCTCGGCCTTCACCACCGCATTGATCGCCGTGTAGCCGGACACCACAACCAGGGCGGACAGCGTGAGCAGCAACGCAGTCAGATAATCATGCGTCTGGGACAGCAAGGTCAGCATGGGCACGGTCCCGAGCGTCCCGCCGATCGCAAAGAAGCTCAGCACCGGGCGCCGGCCGATCCGATCGGACAGGGCGCCAAACACGGGCTGCAGACACGCATAGATCAGCAGCGTGATGAACGAGATCTGGGTGGCCTGGTCGCGCGTCAGCTTCACGGTGTTGACGAGGAAGGTCGGCATGTAGGTTGTGTAGGTGTAGAACGCCGTGGTCCCGCCCATTGTGAGGCCGAACACCAGCAGCACGGCGCGGGGGTGCTTCAGCAGCTCCGTGAACGGGTTGCCGCGCGGCAGCTTCTGCACAGCCTTGAACTCGGCGCTCTCCACCAGGCCGCGCCGCAGGTAGAGGCCGAACAATGCGCAGGCTGCACCGATATAGAATGGAATGCGCCAGCCTCCGGCCTCAAGCTCGGCAGGGGTGTAGGCAAGCTGCATGATCAGCAGTGTCAGACTGCCCAGCACCTGCCCGCCGATAAGCGTCACGTATTGAAAGCTGCTGTAAAAGCCACGGTTCTTCTCGCCGGCGATCTCCGAGAGATAGGTGGCGGACGCACCGTATTCGCCACCCAAAGAGATGCCCTGCAGCAGGCGCGCACCCAGCAGCAACAAGGGTGCGATGACGCCAGCATCCTTGAATGTTGGCGCCAATGCGATGATCAGCGAACCCAGGCACATCAGCGTCACGGACAGGCTGAGTGACGCCCTTCGGCCGGCGCGGTCGGCATAGGCACCGAGGATCCAGCCGCCGACCGGGCGGATCAGGAAGCCGATCGCATAGATGCCGAAGGTGTTGAGCATCTGTGCCGTCGGATCGGAATTTGGAAAGAACGCCTTTGCGAAATATAGAGCAAGAAAATTATATATATAGAAATCATACCATTCAATTAGATTTCCTACTGATCCTCCAAAGATAGAGGAAATGCGGCTACGTGTTGTTGTGGGATCGGACATGAACTAGTCTCGCACTCTCGATGAAACAGACTGCCACTCAGAAGACTACAGCTTGATTTAGCTCAGCCTGAAACTGCCTTACGTCGTCACCGCCTGATACGCGGCCAAGGTTGCCATATCAACGATCTGGCTCACCGAACTGTCAATCGTCACCAGTTGAGCTGCGTGCTCCAGGCCGATGATCAGTGGCCCAATGGTGCTTCCGCCACCCAGGCGCGGCGCCAGGCGAGAGGTGATGTGCGCCGAGTGAAGGCCCGGCATCAGCAACACATTCGCAGGCCCGGTCAGGCGGCAGAACGGGTACAGTGCGCGAAAACTGTCGTCGAGGGCGACATCCGGGCTCATCTCGCCGTCGTATTCGAAATCGACCTCCATCGCGTCAAGCAGTGCCACGGCGGCGCGCATGGCGTTGCCGGTAGCATGCATCGGATTGCCGAACGTGGAATGCGACAGCAACGCTACACGAGGCTCATGCCCCAGTTGGCGGGCAGCCTTTGCCGCACCGACGGCGATACATGCCAGCTGTTCCGAGTTCGGCCGCTCATGCATCAGCGCATCCGCGATGAAGATCGTTCGCCCTTGGCTGCCCAGCATCAGTGTCAGCCCGAACGAGACCGTTCCTGGCGCCACATCGATCGCCATGCCGATGTCGTGCAGACAAACGGAGGCAGATCGCGTCAAACCCGTCACCATCGCATCTGCGTCGCCCGTCGCCACCATGCAGGCGGCGAACACGTTGCGGTCCTGGTTCACGATGCGCTGGCAATCGCGTGCGAGCATCCCCTGCCGCTGCTGACGTGCGAACAGGAAGGCGGCATAGTCGGCATTGCGCTGCGACAGTCTCGCGTTGTGGATCTCGATCCCGCTGGCGTCACCTAGGCCCAGGCTTGCCATCTTGGCCCGAACACGGTCCTCGCGCCCGATCAGCACGGGCGTGCCGTAACCGGCATCGCGAAACGCAACAGCCGCTCGGACCATCTTCTCTTCCTCGCCCTCCGCGAACACAACGCGCTGCGGGTTGGCGCGTACCCGCTCCATAATAGCATCAAGCGCGTTGGCGGTGGCGTCGAGACGGCCTGACAGTTCACGTGCGTATTTGCGCAGATCTGCCAGTGGCTTGCGCGCCACACCGCTGTCCATCGCGGCCTTTGCGACGGCGGGCGGCAGGCGCGAGATCAGGCGTGGATCGAATGCGTTGGGAATGATGTAATCCGGTCCGAACATCAGCCCTTGTCCACCACCGGCCGAGCTGACCTCGTCCGGCACATCCTCGCGTGCGAGCATCGCCAGTGCCTCGGCCGCAGCGATCTTCATCGCCTCATTGATCGTGCTGGCGCGAACGTCGAGCGCGCCACGAAAGATGTAGGGAAAACCCAGAACGTTGTTGACCTGGTTCGGGTAGTCGCTGCGGCCTGTCGCGATAATCGCGTTCGGACTGACGGCGCGCGCCTCTTCCGGCGTAATCTCAGGATCAGGGTTGGCCATCGCGAAGATAATGGGATGATCGGCCATGCCGGCCACCATCTCCTGCGTCAGCGCACCTTTGGCGGAGAGCCCGAAGAACGCATCGGCACCCTGAAGTGCCTCGGCAAGAGTGCGTGCGTCCGTCTTGGCCGCGTGTGCCGATTTCCACTGGTTCATGCCTGACGTGCGACCCTGATAGACCACACCCTTGGTGTCACACAGAATGATGTGATTGGGCTGCGCGCCCATCGCTTTCAACAACTCCACGCAGGCGATGGCAGCCGCACCGGCGCCGTTCACCACGAGTTTGACCGAACGCAGATCGCGCGCTGTCAGATGGCATGCATTGATGAGCCCCGCGGCCGCCACGATGGCGGTGCCGTGCTGGTCATCATGGAAGACCGGAATGTCCATCAGCTCGCGCAGCCGCTGCTCGATGATGAAGCACTCGGGTGCCTTGATGTCCTCAAGGTTGATGCCGCCAAAGCTTGGGCCAAGATAGCGCACGCAGTTGATGATCGCGTCCACGTCTTCCGTGTCGATGCAAAGATCGATCCCGTCGACATCGGCAAAGCGCTTGAACAGGGCGACCTTGCCCTCCATCACCGGCTTCGACGCAAGAGCACCGAGATTGCCCAAGCCGAGCACCGCAGTTCCGTTGGAAACCACCGCCACCATGTTCCCTTTGGTGGTATAATCGTAGACCAAAGCGGGATCGTCGTGAATGCGCAGACACGGCTCAGCCACGCCTGGCGAGTAGGCGAGGCTGAGGTCGCGGGCCGTGGCGATCGGTTTGGAGATCCGCGTCTCAAGCTTGCCCGGCCGGCCGGAGCTATGCAGCGCCAGCGCCTCTTCGGCCGAAACACGCGTGGTGCGGCCGTCCTGATGGGCGTCAGCCATTGTCTTGTTCCTTGAATGCGACGTTTCTCCGTTTTGCAATCTGACGGACGCGCCCTGTTCGGGCAAGCGCCCCGGCTGGTAGCATGGCCCATGACCGTCCCCCCGACCGCGACCCCCGCTATGGCGCAATGGTTCAGCCTCAAAGCGCTGAATCCAGAAGCACTTCTGTTCTTCCGCATGGGCGATTTTTACGAGCTGTTTTTCGCGGATGCCGAAGCCGCCGCCCAGGCGCTGGACATCGCGCTGACACATCGGGGCGAGCATGATGGTAAGCCGATCCAGATGTGCGGCGTGCCGGTGTCCGCCGCTGAGGCCTATCTGGCACGCCTCATCCGCCGCGGCTTTCGCGTGGCGGTGGGCGAGCAGATGGAAGATCCGAAACTCCGGACCGGCAAGGCACCGATCCGGCGGGAAGTGGTGCGCCTGGTCACACCCGGAACCCTCACGGAAGAAAGTCTCCTGGACGCCTCCCGAGCCAATCTGCTTATGGCGTTGGTGCCGGACGGCAAAAGGATCGGGGCCGCCTGGCTCGATATATCGACCGGGGTGTTCGAGACGCAAAGCGTCTTGCTGGGGGAACTGCCCGGTCTTTTGGGGCGGCTGGAGCCGGCAGAGATTCTGAGCGGTGGTACCATCGAATTGGGCGAACAAGCGTCGCGTCGGACCGAACCACCACCTCCGCCAGCGCCGGCGATGGCCCGCCGCACCCTCGCCGAAGCGTTCGCGGCGGCAAGTCTTGAGGCATTCGGAAGCTTCACAGACGGCGAGGCGCAGGCGGCTGCAATGGCGCTCGCCTATGTATGCGACACCCAGTCCGGCCGGATGCCGCGCCTTGGGAAACCAGTTCCACAAGGACCGGCCGGCCGTCTGGAACTGGACGCCCCAACCCGCGCCAGCCTTGAGATCACACGCGCGCGTGACGGCGGTTCGCACACTTTGCTGGGCAGCATCCAGCGCACGCTGACCGCGCCCGGTGCGCGAAAGCTTGCTGAACTTGTCTCGGCTCCGCTCACCGACGCGCGAGGGGTCGTGGCGCGGCAAGATGGCTGGGTCTGGCTGCTGGCGCATCATGAGAGAGCGATGGCATTTCGTGCAGCACTTCGCGGCGTTCCAGACATGGCCCGAGCCATTGGACGCCTCTCACTTGGCCGCGGCGGCCCGCGTGATCTGGCAGCACTTCGCGACGGTCTTGATGCCGCAGCCAGGATCGCATCATCTCTGGAGGACAACGCTCCAGCCATCCTCGCGGCGGCTCGAGCCAGCCTGGTTGCGGTGCCCGAGCTTAGCGATCTACTCGCCCTGGCGCTGGCCGACCCGGTGCCCCTGCGTGTTGAGGACGGCGCGATCGCCAGGGGGTTTGACAGTGAGCTTGATGCCCACCGCTCCCTGCGCGACGACAGCCTTCGCGTCATCGCAACGTTACAACTCGATTTTGCGCAGCGCTTCGGGGTGGCCAGCCTGAAGATCCGCCATCATGCCCAGCTCGGCTACGTGATCGAGGTGCCGGCAGCCGCGGTCGAAGGCCTGCGGGCGCATCCAGCGCTCACTTTGCGCCAGGGCATGGCCAATGGCGCACGCTTCACAACACCCGAGTTGTCGGATCTGGACCGAAGGATCGGTGAAGCAGCCGACCAAGCCATCCGGCGCGAGCGACTGGTGTTTGCGCATCTGGTCAGCAAGGCGCTGGCCAAAGCGGATGCCCTGTCGTCCTGCGCTGAGGCGTTGGCCTGGATCGATGTCCTGCAGTCGGCCGCCAAATTGGCCGAGCCAGGTACTTGGTGCCGCGCCGATGTCACAGATGGAACCGAGTTCGCCATCCAGGCCGGCCGCCATCCGGTGGTAGAGGCCGCGATCTCCGGTCGCACGGCCTTTGTGCCGAATGACTGCCATTTGCCGCCGGACCGTCGACTACTGCTCCTGACGGGCCCCAACATGGCTGGAAAATCAACCTTTCTGAGACAATCGGCGCTGATTGTCGTGATGGCGCAGGCCGGACTGCCAGTGCCGGCCGCGTCGGCATCGATCGGCATTGTGGACCGCCTGTTCTCCCGTGTCGGTGCTGCGGACGATCTGGCGCGGGGACGCAGTACCTTCATGGTGGAGATGACGGAGACAGCATCCATCCTGCACCAGGCCGGCCCGCGGAGCCTCGTTGTTGTCGACGAGATCGGCCGCGGCACCGCCACGTTGGACGGGTTGGCAATCGCCTGGGCGGTGCTGGAGGCACTGCACAACGTCGTGCGCTGCCGCACCATCTTTGCCACACATTTTCACGAGCTGTCGCAACTCACAGGCGAGCTGCCACATCTCGCGCCACACGCCATGAAGGTACGGGAGCACAGGGGCGAAGTGGTGTTTCTGCATGAAATCGGCCGCGGCGCCGCCGGGCGAAGCTGGGGCGTTCATGTTGCGCGGCTCGCCGGTATTCCCGCCGATGTGGTCAAACGCGCCGGCCATCTGCTTCAGGCACTGGAAAGCCGCGCCGGACGCTTGACGGATGCGGCTTCCCTGCCACTGTTTGCATCACCCCCAGAACCCGAACCGGCGCTGGATGACAAACTGCGTTCGGCGCTGGACGAGCTTGATCCAGATACGATGAGCCCCCGTGAGGCCCTTGATGCGATTTACCGCCTGCGCCGGCTCGCTGAATGACCAGATCAGAGCCACGCTCTTACATTCGCTATTTTGTTCACTGATGACGCGGTAACATCATCGGTGATGCTTCAGCCCTTTGCCCTTCCGGACTCAATCACCGATGCCGCCGGCGTGCTGCAGGACGCTGTCTTAGCTTTGTCGGCGAATGGTGAGGCTCCTGCCAGAGATGCGGTTCTGGGCGTATTTCGCCGTCATCTGGCCCGTGTTCAGCAGGATGTCCGCACCAGTTTCGAGCAAGGCAGCCTGACGGGGCTGGCCGCTGCCCGCCGTTTGGCGGCGCTGACCGACGGCCTGATCGAGGGCTTGCAGATTTATACCCAGTCACTCTTCCCGGCCACACGCGACGTCGCGCTGGCTGCGACAGGTGGCTATGGCCGCCGGGTGCTGGCTCCGTTCAGCGATATAGACCTGCTTTTTCTCACCAGCGCAGACCCCGCTCAGGACGCTTTACGCGGCATCGAATTCACATTGTATTTTCTGTGGGATCTCGGTCTCAAGGTTGGGCACGCCACGCGATCGGTGGACGACTGCCTGGCTGAGACCGCGACGGATACCACAACGCGAACCTCGTTGCTCGATGCACGGCTGATCGCCGGCGATGCCGCTCTCTATGCGCGCTTTGCCGAACGGTTCGAGGTGGCCCGCGGCGAACATCTGCCGGCATTCTTTGCGGCTAAGCAGGCCGAGCGCGAAACCCGCCACCGCCGGTTCGGAGACAGCCCATTCGTTGTGGAGCCCAACATCAAGGAGGGCCGCGGCGGGCTTCGTGACCTGCAAACGTTATACTGGCTGGCACGTTCACTGTTCGGCGTTGGTGCGCTTGCAGATCTCGTCGACGGTGAAGGACCCGCCTCTGGCATCATCACGGCCAATGAGGTTCGCCTGGCGCTGCGGTCCTGGGATTTCCTCTGGACCTTGCGATTTCACCTGCATTACGTCGCTGGGCGCGCCGAGGAACGATTGACCTTTGATCTCCAACCCGTCGTCGGGGCCCGCATGGGTTATACGCGCCATGGTCGGCAGGATGGCGTCGAGCGCTTCATGCGCCATTATTTTCTGACGGCCCGCGAGGTCACAAGGTTGACGCACGTGCTGGAACCCGCACTGCAACGCGCAGCGCTCGGGTCTCCGGCCGTGGCGCCGGCAACAGATGGCGAACTGGCAGATGCCGGCTTTGTGCTGGCGGACGGGCAACTGATGCTCGCCAAAGGCCGAGACTTCGCCATCGAGCCTTTGTTGATGCTCGAGATCCTGCGGATCGCCCGTGATCGCGACCTCGTGCTCCACCCGCTGGCGATACGTGCGCTCATTCGAAACGAACGCCGTGCGGTGGCTCTGCGGGGCGATTCGAACGCCGCGGCGATTTTCATGGATCTGCTGTGCGGCCGCGACACTGAGCACAACCACGCCGATGGCGCGCGCTGGCTGAAGGTGATGAACGAGACTGGCTTCCTCGGACGATTCCTGCCGGACTGGGCGCGGATCGTCGGCCAGATGCAATTTGACACGTATCACGTTTTCACGGTTGACGAGCACACCATCGAGGCTGTCCGCGTCCTCAATTTGCTGGAGCGAGGCGATCTGTCCGATATCGCGCCGGTGGCGTCTGGGTTGGTTGATCATCTCCAGTCGCGACGGGCCCTCTATGTCGCGATGCTGCTGCACGACAGTGCCAAGGGCCGTGGTGGAGATCACTCCGAACTCGGTGCCGAACTGGCGTTGGATGTCGGTCCGAGCCTTGGCCTGTCGGCTGAGGAAACCGAAACTGTCTCGTGGCTTGTGCTGCATCATCTTCTGCTGAGCCAGACCGCTTTCAAGCGTGACATCGATGATCCAAAGACCATCCTTGATCTCGCCGACACGATCCAATCTCCCGAACGGCTCAGACTTCTGTTGGTTCTGACAGTGGCCGACATGCGGGCGGTCTCAGCCAAGGTCTGGAACGGCTGGAAAGCTACGTTGCTGCGTGAGCTTTACGCGCGCGTGGCTGAAGTATTGGCGGGCGGTCTTGCGACGACCGAGCGCGACGTGCGCGTCAGCCGTGCGAAGGCGGCCGCCGCCAGCCTTCTGCCCGATTGGCCACGCGGGGATATCGAGCGCTTTCAATCGCTGGGTTATGGCGGATATTGGCTGTCATTCGATCCAGAGACGCATGCCCGCCATGCCAGCCTGACGCGGGAGGCGGAACGTCGCGCCGCGCCGCTTACTGTCGAAACCACGCCGTTGCCGGCCCGCGCCGTGACGGAAATTGTGGTCTATGCCGCTGACCATGCCGGGCTGTTCAGCAAGATCGCCGGCGCTCTGGCCGTTGCAGGTGCGTCAATCGTCGATGCCCGCATCCACACTCTCACCAACGGCATGGCGCTCGATACGTTCTGGGTGCAGGACACGGCAGGTGGGCCGTTCGATGCCCCGCACCGCTTGGCGCGCCTTTATGTTCTCATCGAACAGGCGCTGTCCGGCCGGCTGCGGTTGGCCACCGAAATCCGCAAGGCGTCGACTGCCCTGCTCGGACGGCGTATGCGCGCCATTCACGTGCCGCCCCGAGTCGTGATCGACAATCGCGCGAGCAACACCCACACCGTGCTCGAGGTGAACGGGCGGGATCGCCCGGGGCTGTTGCATGACGTCACGGCCGCAATCAGTGAGTCGGGGCTGCAGATCGCCTCAGCTCACGTGACCACCTACGGTGTCCGTGCGGTCGATGTATTCTACGTCAAGGATGTGTTTGGGCTGAAGATCGAAAATGATCGCAAGCTGAGCCAGTTGCGCGACAACCTACTTGCTGCGCTCGTGACAGAGGATGACGTCGCTGCACCGATCGTTCCTGCACCTAAGCGACGGCGCGCGATAGGGAGATGAAGTTTGGTTGTCCTACCGGTTTGCTCCCGGAACCCACAAAACGTCCCGAGCAGCCTTTTCGTTCAACCAGCGTCCGAGCACGAAGAGATGATCTGACAGCCGGTTAAGATAGCGGATGACCTCAGGGTTCACAGTCTCCGCTTGTGCCAAAGAAACAACACGGCGCTCCGCCCGCCTTGTGATGGTGCGGGCAAGATGGGCATGCGCTGCAGCTGGCGTACCACCAGGCAGAACAAAGCTCGACAGGGCGGGCATCTCGGCATTCATCGCCGCGCTCTCCTCCTCAAGGCGCTGAACCGGACCGGCTGTTAGGCGAAGCCGATCCCCCATCTCGCCTGGCACACAGAGGTCGGCGCCGACGTCGAACAGGTCGTTCTGAATCCGCGCAAGCATCGCGTCAGCTTCGCCATCGGTCTGTAAGCGCAGCATGCCGATTGCGGCGTTGGCCTCATCCACGGTCCCGAACGCCTCGACCCGCATTGCGTCTTTGGGAAGCCTCGTGCCGTCCCCCAGCGAGGTCTCACCCTTGTCGCCGCCCCGCGTGGTCACGCGATCGATTCTCACCATCTCACTCTCCCGTCCCTGACTTGCGGACCTGCCAACTTCCCTGCAATGGCGGAAGCAATCCGGCACGAGGGCTGATCCCGAACGGCAACCCGAATACCTTCGCCGCTTCCGGCAACGTGCACTCTGGCGGGCCGTCCGCCACGATCCGCCCACCATCGATGACCACGAGCCGGGTCGCGTGATGCACTGCCAAGTCGAGCGCATGCAGCACCACCACGATACATGCGCCAGCGTCGGCCATACGACGCAGCAGTGACATCATGGCATGAGAGGCTGCCGGGTCCAGGTCCGCTGTCGGCTCGTCGAGCAACAAGACCGCAGGCTCCGTCGCCAAGGCCCGTGCGAGCATGGCACGCCTCGCCTCGCCACCGGAGACGCGGTCGATGCGCGCCTCGCGCAATGCCTCGAGACCGCAGGCCGCCAGCGCGGCGTCGATAGGGGCCTGCGCCTCGTCACCATGCGGGATCCGACCGAGAGCAACGACGTCTCGCACCCGCATGCCCCATGCACAGCCTGCCCCTTGCGGCACATACGCGGTGCGCCGCGGATCGGGTGACTGAAACCCAGGCAGAAGGCCGGCCATGGCGCGCAGCAAGGTCGTCTTGCCGGCACCGTTGGGCCCAGCCAGCACGACGAGTTCGCCAGCCTGGGCGGTGAAGGCAATATCCCAGAGCACGATCCGTCCGCCCAAAGCGATGATCGGTGCTGCAACGTCGATCACGGCGCCACCTTGCGGGCAATCCGAATCAGAAATGGCGCGCCAAGCAACGCCGTCAGGACACCGAGGCGGGGTTCGGCCGATATCGGCAATAACAATGGCAGGGTCCTTGCCAGAAGATCGGCTGCAAGTAGCAACACGGCGCCGGCGAGCGTGGCTGGCCAGAGCAGCCGGCCCGGCCGCGCGCCCAAGGTGGGCCGAAGCAGGTGCGGCACCACCAGGCCGACAAACCCAATGCCCCCCGAAACAGACGTTGCCGCACCGACAGCCAGCGCCACGCCAAGCGCTGCCAATCGCAATGTGGCGGCAACCGGCACACCAAGGCTCGCAGCGACCGCTTCCCCCAAGGCAAGGCCATCCAGCCTGCGCCCCAACCGCAGCATCAGGAAAATGCCGAGCAGCATCGGCGGTGTGGCGACCAGCAGATGCATCAGACTGCGATCCTCAAGCCCACCCATCAGCCACACCATAATTTCCGCCAATGCGAACGGATTGGGCGCCAACGACAAGGCCAGCGCCAGCAGCGCCGCCCCAAGTGCGGAGACCGCGACGCCGGCCAGGATCAATCCGGGCCCCGATGCACTGCGCCCTGCCATGGTCAATAACGCAGCACATCCAATCCCGGCGCCGGCCATGCCGCCGATCGGCAGGGCCGGCGCGAACGCTGCCGATATCCCCCAGTAGAACGCGATCACCGCGCCCAGGGCCGCCGATCCACCGATCCCCAAAAGTCCGGAATCTGCCAGGGGATTACGCAAAGCGCCCTGCATCACGGCACCCGACAGGCCGAGGCACGCGCCCACGAGTGCGGCGAGCGCGGTACGAGGCAATCTGATCTGCCACAGAATGGAGGGGTCATGAACGCCGAACCCAGAAGCGCCAGTCAGCATGGACAAGGCAAACAGTGCCAGCACGGCCGCGGCGAGGGCCCGCGTCATTGGGCAAGCAAGGAAACGGCGCGGGCGCTCCAAGGACCGGCGCAGGTCAGAAGTGCGGGCGGGATCTGGCGTCTGGGAATTTGCGCCAACGCAGGGTGGCGCAGGAAATCCGTCGCAAGCGATGGGAATGCTGGGTCGCGCGCCATGACCAGAAGATCAGGCGGATCAGCGAGGATGGCCTCTAAGGACATCTGTCTGCCAGTCGAGGCATTGACGAGGCCGGCGGCGCGCAAGACAACATCCGTGAACGAACCAGGTCCTGACGTGTAGCCCCGTGGGGCCAGAGCAAGCGCGCGGATGGAGCGCGTCGGGTGGACGGCGAGATTTCGGTCCATAAGTTCCAACAAGGCATCCGCCCGTTCATTCGCGCCCAACAGCGCTGCGATCTTTAGCGTCTGGTCCCGGATCTCAACGAAACTTTGCGCCAGGGGAAAACGCTCCACGTGAATGCCGCGCCGCTCTAAAAGCGCCAAGGTGCCCTGTGCACTCCATGGCGTTGCCAGAACGAGATCGGGTTTGAGCCGTAGGACGCTTTCCGCATCAGCCCGTACCGTCGGAACTTCGGCTGCCTGCGCCACGACCACTGACAGCTCAGGGTCGCGCGCCAGAAATGTCACGCCAGCAGCCTTGTCTGGCGCCAACAGCAGCAGATACTGATCGGTACAGAGATTGAGAGATACGATACGCGCAGCACTTGCCGGCCCCGACCATAGGCACAACAGGGCCAACAGGATCTTCACAGCACCAGTACGCCATGATGCTTGGCCTTGGCCTCCGGCTCCACGTGGATGGTAATCATGAGCCCCTCCATCTCCGCCTTCAGAGCCGCCTCGATCCGGTCGCAGATCTCGTGCGCAGCCTGCACCGGCATTGTGCCTGGTACGACCAAGTGAAATTCCAGGAAGGTGAGCCGCCCGGCATGGCGAGTGCGAAGGTCATGCGCCTCGATCGCTCCTTCCGCATGGGTTCCTACAATTGCCCGAATGCGCGAGACGATTTCTTCAGCGGGCGCCGCGTCCATCAAGCCGCCAACCGAACGCTTGATCACCAGAATGCCGGACACCAACACATAGATCGCCGCCAACACGGCCACGGCAGGATCGAGCCAGATCATGCCGGTTGCCATCACCAGTCCTACGCCGATCAGCACGCCGCCGGAGGTCACCACGTCAGACATCAGATGGTGTCCGTCGGCGACCAATGCCGGCGATCGGAGACGTCTGCCGGATCGCAAGACCAGCAACGCCCAGATGACGTTGATCACGGTCGAGACCGCGTTGAGCGCAAGTCCGGTGCCCGGCTCTGACAGCGGTGTCGGATGGGTGAAACCGATCCATGCCTGCTCGATGATCAAAACCGACGCCAGCACGATAAGCGAGCCCTCAATCACAGCGGCGAAGAACTCGGCCTTGTCATGCCCATAAGGGTGGTTAGCGTCGGCTGGTCGGGCGGCCAGGCGCAGCGCCAGCAACGCCACACCTGCCGCTGCGACGTTCACCACCGTTTCGGCCGCGTCTGAGAACAAGGCTGCGCTGCCGGTGACCCACCAGGCCACCAGCTTTAGCGCCAGCACCACTATGCCGATCGCGATGCTTCCTGCTGCGATCCGCTCTGCCTGTCCCATGTCCAAGGCCCCGCCGTTTGCGGAAGCGCTCTAGCAGGAGTCAGGGGGCCCCGTCACATCGCGCAGCGGGATCAATCGAGTACGTAAGCGGTGTGTCCGCCGTAGGAAAGCCAGATGCGGTGGTGGCGGAGGTAGGAACCCCCGATCAGCGTGTCGATCCGCGAATAAAGGCCGTTGTTCGGCAGGTCTACCACGTGGAACGTTGGATTCGAAAATGCTACCGCGCCGATCCCGAGCGACCGGAATCTATGACTGGTGCTTTGAACCTTGGTCTTGCCGACAACGTCAGACGAAATTTTGGGACCTGCAGCCAAGTCGTTAGCTGCCACACCAAGTCTCAAGGTTGTCGCACGATCGATGGCCAGACCCGAGGCGCCGCTGTCGATGATTGCTGAAAGCGGCTGACCATTGACCTTCACAGCGATCGCCGTGGTCGGCAGCGACAGGCCCCCTGGAGGTCGGGTCAGAAGAACTGGCGTGCCGGGCAGACCGGACGCACCGTCAGGGCAGTTACGGGGCTTATACAACCCGATGCGGCTGTGCGCTTCGTCCAGCTCCAGATCGTACCGTTCTAAAATGTCGGTGCCGATGAACCCCCCGTAAAGACGCTTCGGATCGTAGGGTAGGGCGACAACGCCCAGGCTGACGTCAAAGATCCTGTCATCTCCTATCTCCAGACGGCTGGCGATGGCGTTGCGATGCGCGCTGAACGTACCAACGCCAGAGATCAGCAAGCTCTTGAGAGGATCTGGCGCCATATTCAGCGTCTGTGTCGTTGCCTCGTTGAGCACCGTCACGGATGCTCCCGTGTCCAGCATCAGATGGGCCGCCTGTCCGTTGATCCGCACCTCGACGATTGGTGTGTTCTCGTAAAACGTCACCGGCAGGTCTGCCAGTTTCACCACCTGGCAGGTGCCAGATGACACTGTACCAGGGGCGCAACCGGAGAGCGCGGTCGTAGCAAGGCACGCCCACGCCGTCATGCCTGAAAAATGGTGTCGCATCCGTCCGCTTATTCCGTTTCGCAGCGCAAGACTCAACAACGTTGAGCGATGGCGTAACGATCTGCAAGGCGAGGGGCGGTTGAAACGGCATCACAACTCCACGTGACTCCAGTAGAATCAGAGCGACAGGCCGAAGTCTTGCCTTAAACTTGCACCAGTTCGCCAGCCAGCACGCGCTTCGCACGCGCAACATCCAGATCGCCTTCCCACCATGCCACGAACAATGTCGCCACCGCGTTGCTGAAAAGGTTGGTAATCGCCCTCGCCTCGCTCATAAACCGATCGACTGCGAACACGAGAACGATCCCGCCCACCGGGATCTTACCGTTCAACGTCGCAAGCGTCGCCGCCAGCGTGATGAACCCGCCACCGGCGATGGCAGCCGCCCCCTTGGAGGTCAGCAGCAGCACTGCGAGAATGAACAGCCAGTCCTCCACGCCCAGGGGAATGTTCAGGGCTTGCGAGATGAACGCGATCGCGAGGGTGAAATAAATCGAGGTGCCATCGAGATTGAACGCATAGCCAAGCGGCACAACCAGCCCGACAAGGGATTTGCCGCAGCCAAGCCGCTCAAGCTTTTCCATCAATGTGGGCAGTGCTGCCTCTGACGACGACGTGCCAAGCACGATGAAAAACTCGTCGCTGAGATACCGGATCAGCCGCACCAGATTGAGTCCGGTCGCCGAGAGCACAAGCGCCAGGACGATGAACACGAACAGAAAGCAGGTGAGATAGAAGGACCCCATCAGCCAGGCCAGCGAGAACAGCGTCTTGATGCCGTAGCTGCCGATCACGAATGCCATGGCACCAAACGCGCCCAACGGCGCAACCTTCATGATGAGACCAACCACCTTGAAGAACGCATGACTTGCGTCATCCAGAAGATGAACGAATCCCTTGCCGCGCTCACCTAGCTGCGCGCAGCCGATGCCGAACAGCACGGCAAAGAACAGCACAGGGAGGATGTCTCCCTTTGAGAACGCGCCAACGACCGTGTCGGGAATGATGTTGAGCAGAAAGTCTGAAACTGTGAGGTGAGGCGCGGTGATGAACTTGTTCACCGAGGCCGTATTGAGTCTTGCCGGATCGGCGTTGACCCCAACGCCAGGCCCGACAAATTGGCCAACTGCCACGCCAATCGCCATCGCGAACGTGGTCAGTACCTCGAAATAGACGATCGCCTTCAGCCCTATTCGTCCAACTGCTGCGCCATCGCTCAGCTTGCCGATGCCCACAACAACCGTAAGGAAGATGATCGGCGCGATCAGCATCCGAACCAGCTTCACGAAACCATCGCCCAAAGGCTGCATCCTGATGGCAAGGTCAGGGTAGAAATGACCTAGAAGCACGCCGATCACCACGGCGGCCAGAACCTACAGATAAAGCGTGTTCGACGTCATTCTCCTGGCCACTCTCAACGCTCCGATTTCTGGTTTCACATTGCTATGACATCGAACGCGCAGAGCCGCGACGGCGAAATGTGAATCCCTGCCGCTCTTCACGCGGGAGGGATGCACTTGTAGATTCAAACGCAACCTTGCCGAGGACGACCGAGATGAGCGCGTATGTGATCGCCCCGCCTACCGTGTCTGCCGTGCCAGTCGCAGGCGGTGGAGCTTTCCCGGTCCGCCGTGTCTATTGTGTGGGCCGCAATTACGCAGCACACGCCCGGGAAATGGGCCATGATCCAGACAGGGAGGCGCCATTCTTCTTCTGCAAGCCTGCCGATGCATTGCTGGCAGGTGGCAGTGACATGCCATATCCAACGATGACGAGCGATCTTCATCACGAGATGGAGCTGGTCGTCGCGCTGAAATCGGGCGGAACCAACATCGCCGAAGCGGACGCGCTGGCACATGTCTGGGGCTATGCGGCAGGGCTCGACATGACTAGGCGTGATATCCAAGGCGAGGCGAAGAAGCTTGGACGTCCATGGGACATGGGCAAGGGCTTCGACCATTCCGCCCCGATCGGAGACATGGTGCCAGCGGCGGGGTTGCCGAATCCGACGAAGGGCCGCATCGAGCTGAAGGTCAACGGCGTGGTGCGTCAGAGCAGCAACCTTTCGATGCTGATCTGGTCAGTCGGAGAGACGATCTCCTATCTGTCAAAGCTGGTTCGGCTCGAGGCCGGTGACCTTATCTTTACCGGAACGCCCGAGGGCGTCGCCGCGGTTGGCCGCGGCGATCTGCTTGAGGGTTTCGTCGAAGGCGTCGGCACCGTTAGGACGCGGGTGGTGTGAGCCGTTCCCCTCGGGCCGAACCATAGATGGGCGGTCCGGAAATCGAACGGCTCGTGGCGTTGCTTGCGAGGCTTCCGGGCCTCGGGCCGCGCAGCGCCAGGCGGGCTGCTCTCAAGCTGCTCCAGCAGCCCGAGCTACGCATGCTGCCGTTGGCCGCAGCTCTTGCTGATGCCGCCCGCGCCACCCGGGCGTGCAGCCTGTGCGGTAATCTGGACAGCCAGGATCCGTGTTCGATCTGCGCCGATCCGGATCGTGACACGTCGATCATCTGCGTCGTCGAGACGGTGGGCGATCTCTGGGCTCTCGAGCGGGCGCATGTTCATCGCGGGCTCTATCATGTTCTTGGCGGCACGTTGTCGGCGCTGGCTGGGCAGGGGCCTGAAGATCTCAATCTCGCGCCTTTGATAGCCCGCATCCAGGAAGGCGGTGTTGCGGAAATCATCCTGGCGCTGGGCGCTACGGTGGACGGCGCCACGACCGCCCATTGGCTCACGGATCGACTGCGGCCCCAGGGCGTTGCGGTGACGCGTGTGGCGCAAGGCGTGCCCATGGGCGGCGCGCTCGATGTGTTGGATGACGGCACGCTGGCCGCGGCACTCAGAGCCCGGCGAGCTGTCTGATGGCGCGAAGCTGCGTGTATTCCGACCCATGATCCGGACCAGGACAGGGACCATTTCCGTCAAGTGAGATATTTCACTCCCGCGGGAAGGGCCACCCCTATGCAGTTCCGTCCTCATACGATCACCAGCGTCACTGCGATCGTCAGCCTGACATTGCTTACCGGGGTTCCAATTGCGGCCAGGGCGCAGACGGCAACCGGCACGCCCGGTCCGCCGCAAACCCAGTCACCGCCCCCGCCTGCAGCGGGTCAACCTTCAGGAACCGGCGCAGAGAACAAGGCCGAGACGGTGGAGCTGCGCATCTCAAGCCTGCACACGTCGCTGCAGATAACGCCGGCACAGGAGGATCGTTGGAGCCGAGTGGCCAACGTGATGCGCGAGAACGCAGCCGTTTTGGAAAAGCATGCCAACGAGCGATCGGACCGCAGTAAAACTGGAATGACCGCACTCGATAATCTGCATACTTATCAGCATTACGCCGAGGCGCATGTCAATGGCCTGAAGCATCTCACGAAAGCGTTTGAGGAGCTTTATGAGTCCATGCCGCCGGCCCAGCGAAAGAACGCCGACGAGGTATTCCAGAGCTTCGGACGTGACACCTCCGAGACCCACACCTGAACAAGATGACGGGAGTCGGGTCATGACGCATCATTGGATCAAGTATTCTGCTGCCCGCATTGCCCTGGCGGTTCTGGTGGCCGCAACGGCGGTCGGTTTCAACGCCGAGGCTCAGCCCCAGCGCCGTGACAACAACCGGCGCGACGAACCCCGCAACCAGCACGACAACCGGCGCAATAACCAGCGCTATGAACACTACGATCGTGGCCCGCCAGTAATCTACGGCCGCCCTTACGGCTACCAGCCGCCCCTTGTTTATGGACCCAGCCTTGGGCTGTTCTTCAACCTAAGATGACCGAGCGCCGTCTCCCGGCGTTGATCAGGGCCTAAGGAAGCCAACGAGCCGTTCGGCCTCCGTGACGATTGGATCTGCGATCGCCGCAGCCCTGGCCGCGCCGTCCCTTAGGATGGCATCGACGTGGCCTGGATCGCCCAGAAGGCGCCGCGTTTCACTTGCGATCGGCGCCAGCTTTTCCACTACCAGAGCCGCAAGCGAGTCTTTGAATGCGCCAAACCCCTTCCCGCCATGCTCGCGCAGGACACCGGTATGGTCGGTGTCCTGCAGGGCTGCATAGATTCCAACCAGGTTGCGGGCCTCCGGGCGCGCTTCGAGCCCGGCAGGTTCGCTCGGCAGGGGTTCAGCGTCGGTCTTGGCACGCTTGATCTTCAGCGCAATGGTCTCGGCGTCATCCGTCAGATTGATGCGGCTTTGATCTGACGCGTCCGACTTGCTCATCTTCTTCGCACCGTCCCGCAGGCTCATGACGCGGGCTGCCGGGCCCAGGATCAGCGGTTCGATCTCGGGAAAGAAATCCGTTTCGAAATCGTGATTGAACTTCGCGCGGATGTCATTGGCGAGCTCGATATGCTGTTTCTGATCGTCGCCGACAGGCACGCGAGTGGCATGATAGGCCAGGATGTCGGCAGCCATGAGGTTGGGATAGGTGAACAGCCCGGTGGACACGTTCTCACGGTCCTTGCCGGCCTTGTCCTTGAATTGGGTCATGCGGTTGAGCCAGCCCATGCGTGCGACGCAGGTAAAGATCCACCCCAACCGCACATGGGCGTGCACGGCCGATTGGTTGAATAGGATGTGCTTCTCAGGATCGATGCCACATGCAATCAGGCTCGCTGCAAGATCACGGGTCTGCGCGGCCAGCGTGCGGTGGTCGTGGGCGGCCGTGATGGCGTGCAGATCGACGACGCAATACAGGCAATCGTGATTCTTCTGCAGCGCCACCCAGTTGCGCACCGCTCCCAGATAGTTTCCGAGATGGGGAACGCCGGTGGGCTGGATGCCGGAAAAGATACGCTGCATATCTGGGGTCCTTCGCAAGGCAGTGATGAATCCTGGCTGACCCAGGCCCGTCAAGCCCGCCTGCGGCGCACGGTGCCCAGTATCGCGTGCAAGTCGAAGGCGCCGAAGCTCTGACCGGCCAGGCCGTAGGCTGCGAGACCACCTCCGACGAGCACCCCAAGCCCGATCCAACGCGAGGCCAAGCCTTCAGAGAGCGGCCCGTAGATCCAGGCCTGCAATGCCAAAAGCGCCACAGTCATTGCCAGAGCCGCTATGGCCATGCGCGGCAAACGTCTGCGCAGGAGAGCATCAGGCATCAGAAAGCCGCGGCCATGCAGGACCACAATCAGGGCTGCCACGTTCGCCCAGGCCGAGATGGATGCAGCAAGCGCTGGGCCGCGATGTTGAAATGGAACCATAAAGGCGACATTCAGCGCGATATTGAGCCCAACAGATGCGAGGCCCCATCGCATCGGCGTCCGTGTGTCACCGCGGGCAAACAGTGCAGGCACCAGCACCTTGATCAGAACAAACGCCGGCAGTCCGATCGCGTAGGCCTGCAAGGTCTCCCCAGCCAGAACCGCTGCGTGGTGGGTAAAGGCGCCGCGCTCGAACAGCACCGTCATGAGCGCGATCGGCACAGCACCCAGCGCCAGCGCCGCCGGCAGCGTGAGAACCATCGCGTATTCCAAGGCTCGGTTCAGGGTCGTGATGGCCTTGGCGTTCTCTCCAGCTTGGGCCTGTCTTGATAGGCTTGGGAGCATCCCGGTTCCGATGGCGGTTCCGATGATGCCAAGCGGGAGCTGGTTGAGCCGATTGGCAAAATATAGAGCCGATTGGGTGCCTGTCGGTAGAAAGCTCGCGATCACCACGTCAAGACTGAGGTTTAGCTGGGTCACTCCCGCGGCCAAAAGCCCTGGTGCCATGCGTCGCAGCAGCATCACGATCTCAGGCGACAGGCGAGGGCGCACCAGATGAAGCGCCATGCCGCTATGCCACACACCCCAGCCCACCAGAATCAACTGCAATATACCGGATACGCTGACCCCGAACGCTGCGGCTTGGGCGGGCCCGATTCCCACGAGGCCGATCATGAACGCCATCGATGTGACGTTGTAGAGCACCGGGGCCGCAGCAGCGACTGCAAAGCGGTCAAGGCCGTTCAAAACCCCGGAAAGGAGGGCCGTTAAGCAAATCAACGGCATGTAGGGGAATGTGATCCGCGCCAATTCAACAACCAGGGCGAGGTGGGCAGGATCATCGGTCGCACCGAGTTGAAGCAGGCCAACCAAAGGTTCCATGAGCAACTCGGCCAAAATTGTCAGGCCGAGAAGCCAGAATGCCATGACACCGAAGCTTTCCTCCGCGAAGCGCCGGGCGGCGGTTTTCCCCCGCCCTGACAGGATAGCGGAGAAACTCGGCACAAAGGCCGCATTGAACGCGCCCTCGCCAAACAAGGACCGGAACATGTTCGGCAGCCGGTTCGCGACGAAGAAGGCATCGCCAAGCGGCCCGGCGCCGACCAGGGCGGCCATCAGCATATCGCGCAAGAAGCCCAGCACGCGGCTGCCCATCGTCCAGATGCCAACAGTGAGAATGCCGCGCAACATGGTGTGGCTTTAGCGCAGGAGCACAACTGAGGCCATGCCGTCCGGCAGGCTGAGCAGACCCGATGCAGAAAGACAAAGGCTCCGTGACAAGTCGACGTCATAGAGCCTTTCGTTTGGTGGTCGGTTTTGCGGCTTCCTGCCTTCCGACCTGACGGCCGGAGTCAGATGTGAAGCCAGCCTGCTATCAGACCTGCGCGATCGATTGGCCGTGCCTATCACTTTCCGCAAGCTGGTAGCGGTCTCCGCCCTGAGCGATCTGGTAGCGGTCTCCGCCCTGAGCGATCTGGTAGCGATCGCCGCCCTGAGCGATCTGGTAGCGATCGCCGCCCTGAGCGATCTGGTAGCGGTCTCCGCCCTGAGCGATCTGGTAGCGGTCTCCGCCCTGAGCGATCTGGTAGCGCTCGCCGCCGGAGGCGACCTCATAGCGATCCGCACCGCTTGCGATTTCGACCGCGGGGCGGGCCTGGGAGTTCATGGCGGCGAATGTTCCGCCGGCGGCAATCAGCGCCATCGCGGTGACAGTTGTCAGCGTCTTGATGGTCATTGTTCAGTTTCCATTCACGTGGCCCTGAGGAGAATTCTCCAGGGCAGCAAGGCAATTTCTGTCTGCGGAAAGGGGTATGCTCTCCCCAACTGTATCGGGGAACGCGCGACCGATTGATGAGATACATGATCTGAATGCATGTAATTACGCATCATCCATGTGCGTCCACACAGAAAACGTTGAACTGTCCAGTTCATTCCCGGCGATTTGGGCGTGTCAGGATCCCCTCGATGGCGTCAACCACGCCTATTCGGCCCTCCACCACGTCTGTGACGGTTGCGCAGATGGGCATTTCGACTCCCGCCCCGGATGCTCGCGTCACCAGGGCACGAGCGGTTGCCACCCCCTCCGCGACACCGCGCTGGCTTGCCAATGCAACGGCAAGACCCTCCCCACGACCCAGTAAGAGACCGACCGACATATTACGGCTAGCCGTGCCCGTGCATGTCAGCATTAGGTCGCCAAGGCCGGACAATCCGAACACGGTCGCCGCACGCCCGCCGAGGGCCTCGACCAGGCGTGCGATCTCGGCGAGTCCTCGCGTCAGCAGAGCCGCGCGCGCGTTCTCGCCGAGCCCGGCGCCTATCACGCACCCGGCCGCGATCGCGATCACGTTCTTTGCCGCCCCACCGATCGACGCGCCAAGGGTGTCGTCATTCTCATAAAGCCTGAAGGAGGGTGTCGCGAAAGCCGCGATGACTTGGCTGCGCCAGTCCGGATCGCTCCCGGCCACGACACTTGCCGACGGCAGTCCTGCAGCGACCTCGTGAGCGAAGTTAGGGCCGGTCAGCACGAGGGCCGGTCGCTCCGGCCAAAGATCTGCCAGGATCTCTATCGGCAGCGCCCCTCCGGCTGCCTCCATGCCTTTGGAGCAGACGACAAACGCTGCTGCATGCGGTATCAGACGGGCGATGCCGCGAAGATAAGGGACAGGCACAGTCAGCACCGCCAGATCCGCAGCTGGAATGAGGCTCGTCACCTGCACGCGATCGGGCAGCGCGATGCCGGGCAGGCGGAAATTATGCCGTGTTGCCTCCATCGCGGCTGCCACCTCAGGGTCTCTCGCCCACAGTACAACGTCGTGTCCTGCTCGCGCGGCCTGGATCGCGAGTGCAGTACCCCAGGCGCCCGCGCCGATCACGGCCAACCTATTCATCCACGAGCCTCTCGACCGCGAATCCCTCGCCGTGCTCGCCATGTCCAAGTCGGCTGAGCAGAGCCGCAAGAAGGCCGCGTGCTGCATCTTCGAACCCGAACGGCGGGTTGATGACCACTAAGCCGCACCCATTCAGCCGCGATGCATCCAGTGGCGCACGCAGCCAAAGCTCGGCAGTCACGATATCTCGAGTTCCGCTTTCGCGCAGAACACGATGAAATTCACGCACCGGGGCACGATGCTTCACTGGATACCAGGCCGCGAACACACCGAAACGGCATCGCGACAGACCGCGGATTAGCCCCTGCGATACGCGCGTGAACTCGTCCGCCGCCTCGTAGGGCGGATCTATCAGCACCAGAGCGCGCTTCAGCTGCGCCGGAGGCAGGAGCGCGCCTAGCGCCTCCCAGGCGTCGCGCTCATGAACCGACACAAGCTGGTCCCGACTGAAACGGGCTCGCAGTGTGGCTGCGTCTTCCGGATGTAGCTCGCAGCAGGCCAGCCGGTCCTGTGGCCGCAGCTGGGCTCGGATCAGAGTCGGCGAGCCAGGATACAAACCAAGCCTGGTCACGAGCGACACGTAGGGTTGCAGAACAAGCGGCGGATGATCGATCAGGCGCGCGATACCGCCATGATGCTCGCCGGTCCGAAGCGCTTCCGATGAACTCAGGTCGTAGGCGCCAACGCCAGCATGCGTGTCCAAGACGAGCACACCGGCTGGCTTGCGAAGCAATGCGTCCAGCAGCCACAACAAAAGGGCATGCTTCATGCAATCGGCGAAATTGCCGGCGTGAAACGCGTGTCGGTAGTTCACGCGACCGCAAGCTCTGCGAGTGGCCAGCGCGGGCGCGGGGCGGCGTCAAACTGGCTTATTAGTCCAAGGCTCAGCCGCTCAATCCCGGCCCAGGCGACCATCACGGCATTGTCCGTGCACAGCCGCAGCGGTGGCGCGGCAAATACAAAGTCCTGACGTTGTGCCGCATCCTGCAGCACCCTGCGCAGGGCCATGTTGGCGGCAACCCCGCCCGCCACGACCATCAATCGGCAAGTGGGATGGAGTGCGCGAATCATGGTCATTGCATGGCTTGCGCGGTCAGCCATCACATCACTCACAGCATCCTGAAAGCTCGCCGCAATGTCAGCAGCCATCGCCCGGGAAATTGCACCATGCGGCAACGTCGCAATGTGCTGGGAAACTGCGGTCTTGAGACCGGAAAAGCTGAAATCGCACCCGGTACGTCCCGCAAGAGGGCGTGGGAAAGGATGTATTGGCCGCCCTTCGGCCGCCAGCTGTTCAAGAGCTGGGCCGCCGGGCCACCCCAACCCCAGCAACTTTGCGACTTTATCGAACGCCTCTCCGGCAGCGTCATCGATCGTCCCGCCAAGGCGGGTGTAGCGACCGACCCCTTCCACCCCGACCGCCTGACAATGCCCGCCGGACATCAGCAAGAGCAGATACGGAAATGCCGCGTGCAATCCCAGGGCCGGCAGCCGCGCTGTCAGGGCATGGGCCTCCAGGTGGTTAATTGCGACGTAAGGCACTCCATGAGCCAGCGCGGCGCCCTTCGCGAACCCAGATCCGACGATCAGCCCGCCGATCAAACCCGGACCTGCGCTCGCGGCGATCCCGCCAAGATCAGCATACCCGACCCCCGCCTGCTGCATGACGTGCGATACCAGGCGTGGCAGATGTGCAAGATGAGCGCGCGCGGCGATCTCCGGCACCACACCACCGAATGCCGCGTGATCCGCTTGCGACAGCACTGCCTCAGCCAGGATCCGCCCGTCCGAACCCAACACGGCCGCCGCTGTCTCGTCGCATGACGACTCAATTCCAAGGACTGGACCGGCCACAGGCCGGTCCGATATCGGGGATGCTGGCATCCAACTGTCTTTCTTTTCGCAGCCCAAGGTAATACGACAGTCTCATGCCCCAGGCACAGACGCCGCTTGCACCGCAGCCGTCCGTCCGCGCTTCAAGTGTGGACCGGCCACGCGGTATTCTGATCACCCGGCCTGAGCCAGGTGCCACCGAAACAGCCGGCCGTGTCGCGGCACTCGGTTTTGAGCCGATCCTGGCGCCGATGCTCTCGGTAACCGGATACCGGATTAGTCCCCCAACATCGATGCAGGCGGTGCTCATCACAAGCGCAAATGCGGTCAAGGCGTTGGACGGGCTGAATCTCGCCACACCCATCTTCGCCGTTGGTGATGCGACCGCCGAGCGGGCCGCCCGCGCTGGATTTTCCAATGTCGTCAGTGCCCGGCGCGATGCAGACGCACTGGCGGTTCTGGTGGCACAAAATTTGTCACCGGCGGCGGGAGTGCTGCTCCTGGCAAGTGGCGCAGGGCAGGGTCTGTCCCTTGCAAAGGAAATGCGCCAGCGGGGATTTCGCGT
Source organism: uncultured Rhodospirillales bacterium (assembly GCA_903873995.1). Classification (GTDB taxonomy): domain Bacteria; phylum Pseudomonadota; class Alphaproteobacteria; order Acetobacterales; family Acetobacteraceae; genus CAIQQQ01. The sequence continues at coordinate 41,826 of CAIQQQ010000344.1, read as the reverse complement.
TCTCCGACGTGTCGCCTACAGCGCCCTACCAAAATCCCGCCTCCCACCGGAAGCTGCCCATGCGCTGGCCACGGGACATGTCCGTGCGGCGTTGTTCTTCTCGGCCGAGACGGCACGGGCGTTCGCGACCGCTCTTCCAATTGAACCGACCTTGTTGTCTTGTGTCGACGCCTTGGTGATCTCAAATCCGGCTGCGCTGGCGCTGTCACACCTGCCTTGGCGCCGCCTCCGTGTTGCGTCTCACCCCAATCAAGAAGAATTGGTGGCCCTATTGCCATGACCGACCATCCCAAAGAAACGCCGGCTCATGCCGCGACCCTGCCTGCGACGTCTGTGCCGGATCATCCTGACCCGGTTCACCTCGCCGATCAGCCCGTCTCGCCAGACGATGCTGCACCTGAGCACCCGGCTGTCGTCGATAAATCGCCTGAGGCTGCGACTGGGGCGGAGCACATCGTCGAGCCGGTCGAAATGGAGGCAATTGGGCCAGTTGTCGCAGAGCCGCAGTCAGCGCCTCTCGGTCACACGATGGCACCCGCCGCACCGCGCGGTGGCACGGGAACGCCGCTTTGGCTGACGGGGGCGCTCTTCGTTCTGCTCGCCGGCGGGCTTTATGCTGTATGGCAATCGACCGGCAACGAGATAACCTCGGCGACTCAGCCCAACAATGATCTTCATGCCGTCCAGCAGCGACTGACGTTGCTCGAGCAACGGCAGACGTTGGATTTGAGACCCCTCGCTGCACGCATCACCGCGCTCGAGGCTGCCATGCAAACTGCGGCGCAGCGTCAGCAGGCTCCGCAGTTCGACGCATCGGGCCTCGACCGGCGGATCACGCTGCTCGAACAGCGGCCTACTCCTGCGCCGATTGACGTGGCCGCTGTTGCCGCCCCTTTGCTGGCGCCGCTTTCCGGACGAATCGAAGCCATTGAGAAAAAACCTGCTCCGGATATTGCCGGCCCGGTGTCAGCCGCCAGTGCGGCGCTCGCTGCTCGGATCGACGCATTGGATGCCAAGTTCACACAGGAACTCGCCAAGGCGGCATCCAAGGTCACAACTGCGGCTAGGCTGCGCGCCGTGTTCCAGGCGCTTGAGAGTGGCAAGAAACTTGGCATGATCCCCGGCGCGCCGCCTGCACTGGCGAAGTTTGCCGACGTCGCGCCGCCCACCGAGTCTGGTCTGCGTCTTCGCTTCCCCGCAGCCGCCGAAGCCGCCGAAGCCGCGAGCCGCCCGAGCGGGGCAGGACAGGATTTTGCCGAACGGATGTGGTCGCGAGCCCAGACTCTGGTGACAGTTCGACAGGGGGATCACGTTTTGGTCGGCGCACCGGCCGCTGTCACACTGGCCGGTGCCCGCGCGAAACTAGACGCTGGTGACCTTGCAGGCGGATTGGCCGCGCTGAAGCCTCTTGACGGACCTGCCGCCGCCGCCATCGCGGGTTGGCGCGCGGATGCGCAGGCCCTGCTCGATGCGCGGGCCGCTCTGACCGAAATGGCCAAGTCCTGATGCGCGCAATACTCTCGGCGATCATCGCCGCCACCCTCGCCGTTGCCCTTGCGTGGTGGGTCTCGGGGCTATCCGGGTCGATTGAGGCGACTATCGCCGGCGTGACAATCCACACCTCTACGCCTGTCGCTGTTGTGGGTCTGGCGCTGTTGGTTTTGGCGATCTACCTCACGGTCCGGCTGTTGATCTGGATCGTCAATATCCCGCTAAATTTCGGCCGTTGGCGCGCCCGTCGTCGCCGGATCGCCGGTGATGCCGCGGTTACGAGAACACTCGTGGCGCTGGCTGCCAACGATGCTCAGGCGTCCCGCATCGAAGCCGCGCGAGCTCGCCGATTTCTGGGCGAGACTGCACAAACATTGCTGCATTGCGCGGAGGCGGCCCGCCTGGTCGGGAACGAAACAGAGGCAGCTGCACTTTATGAGCGCCTGTGCCAGCGCGAGGATGGGCGGTTCCTGGGTCTACGTGGTCTGTTCCGCCAGGCGATCGCGCGCGAGGACTGGTCAGAGGCACAGCGGCTCGCCACCGATGCCGAGGCCTTGCGGCCGGGTGGATTGTGGCTGCGCGAGGAGCGCGCGCAACTCGCCGTTCGGCTTGGGAACTGGACGCAGGCGCTCGCCTTGGCCGGACCAGAAACCCCGCGAAATGCTCTCGTTGTGGCCGCTGCTGAGGCTGAACCGGATAGTGCCCGGGCCCTACGGCTCGCCAAGCGGGTCTATGTCGAGAATCCTGGCTTTGCGCCCGCCGCAATCGCATATGCCGTAAGGCTGCGCGCCGCCGGGCGTGACAACCGCGCCCAGGAGACCCTTAGAGAAGCTTGGTCCCGGGCGCCGCATCCCGACATCGCCACTCTCTATCTAAAGCCCTTTACCGAACCGCGCGTCCGAGTCCGGGAGGGTGTGCAGCTTGCACAGGCCAATCTGCGGAATATGGAGAGCCAGTTCCTGATGGCGTGTTTGACCTTCGAGGCCGGATTGTTGCTGGAAGCTCACAAATACGCCGATGACGCTTTGGCGCTTGGATTGGACCAAAAGCGCCTTTGGAGACTGCTATCTAAAATCACGAAGGCCGAATTGGGGGACACAGATCACAATGCGGCAGCGCAGGCAGACATCGATCGTCACAGTGCGCTTGCAGGCCCCGATCCGGTCTGGCTATGCGAAGCTTGTGGGGTTGTTCAGCCTGGCTGGTCGGCCGCGTGCCTGAATTGTCATGTCGCGGGTCGGATGGTGTGGGGATCCGCCCAACGCCCCCGACTGCTGGCGGCAAGCTGAGGGCGGTTCGGATCAACCCCTGGGGAGCCTGACGACGAAGCGGGCGCCTATCACCTGACCACTCTCGGATCTGCGGTTCTCGGCTGTGACACGGCCCTTGAGTGCTTCGATGATCTGACGGCTGATGGAAAGCCCAAGCCCCGAATGCTGCCCGAAGCCCTCGCCCTGGGGACGCTCGGAGTAAAAGCGTTCAAAGATGTTCTCAAGCTTCGCCTCCGGAATGCCCGGACCCTCGTCTTCGATCTCAATCTCAATAACCGGTCCGAGCAGCGAGGCGCGCAATGTGATCCGTCCGTCTCGCGGCGAAAAGCTTTGGGCGTTGCCGATAAGGTTGCGCAGCACTTGCACCAACCGATCTTCCACCGCCTGAACCACCAGTCGGCCTTCGCCAAGATCTAAAATCAAGCGTGGATCATCGTCCTCGCGAGTGGCCTCATCGATCTCCACGAGGGCCGCAAGAATGGGCGCTACGTCTACCGGTTCAGTTGCAATCCGCGAGAGCTCCGCATCGATTCGCGACGCGTCGGAGATATCGCTGATCAGCCGATCGAGCCGGGCCACGTCTTCGGCGATGATCGCGGTGAGGCGACGTTGCTTCGCTGGGTCCTCGATCCGGCGCAGTGTCTCGATGGCGCTTCTAATCGAGCTCAGCGGGTTCTTGATCTCGTGCGCCACATCAGCTGCGAAGCGCTCGATCGCGTCCATGCGGGTCCACAGTGCCCGAGCCGATTCTGATAGCGATCGCGCCAGTTCGCCAACTTCATCGCTGCGCCCGAGCAGACCGTCAGGAACCGCGCCGGACCGTCCGCGCCCTTCGCGCATGCGTTCAGCGGCCCCAGCAAGGCGCAGGATGGGGCGGGCGATTGTCAATGACAGATACCAAGACAACATCACCGTGAGACCCAGCGCAATGGAGAACAGCGCCAGGATCGACAGTCTGACTGCAAGCACGCTGTCATCCACCTCACGGGCCTCGCGGATCAACACGACTGCGCCTACGATTCGGCGGTTGCGCGAAACCGGCTCCGCCACAGTCACCAGCAAACGGTTGTCATCCGTCCGGCGCACGTATGGGGCGATGCTTCGGCCCGTTGTGTTGGCTAGCTGTTTCAACTCCTCGGCAACGTTTGGGGCCCAATCGCTGCCCTCCACCTTGCTGCCTTCCGAGCGCAGCCCGGCGAGCAGCGGACCACGAGCGCCATGTGGCAAAAGGCTCAGGAGATCATCGTAGACCCGCCCGACGAGACCAAGGATGCGTCCACGGTCGATCGCCGGTGGCAGCGGTTCGGTGACCACGGCACCGCCCGCGCCCTCGCGGACACGGCTGTCCGCCAACAGGATGCCGTCCGGCGCATAAAGACGGGCTTGGGCGTTGGGTGTGGGCTCTGTCAGTCTGCGCAGCAAAGGCCGCGCTAACTCCGGCACAAGATGTGGGTTCTCCGGCTCATCTTCGCGAACGGCCGCCTCGCCCAGAGCGTTGGCAAAGATCCGCGCCTGTTCGCGAAGCGTGCTGATCTCAGCCTCGATCAGACCATCCTGATATTGGTCCAGGTAGAGCAAGGCCGCCAACAAAACGGCAAGCGGTAATAGGTTCACCAAAAGGATGCGCCGCAGCAACGGAGACACGAGCCGGACACGATGCCCGGCGACTTCGGCCGTCAGCTGAACCGTTACCCCGCTATCTGGCATGATGTGGCACAGGTTTCGCCATATTGGCCCCTCCGGTTAGGCTTCCTTATAACGATAGCCGATACCGTAGAGCGTTTCGATGTGGTTGAAGTCGTCGTCAGCAGATCGGAATTTCTTACGAACACGTTTGATATGGCTGTCAATTGTCCGGTCGTCGACATAAATATTCTCGCCGTAAGCGGTATCGATAAGCTGATCTCGGGACTTCACCATGCCTGGGCGGGCTGCCAGCGCCTTGACCAGCAGAAACTCTGTGACGGTGAGCGCGATGTCCTTCCCGCGCCACTGGCACTGGTGCTTGGTCTCGTCGAGCGTCAGCTCACCACGGGTCATGATGCCACCGGGTGCCGCGCCCGATCCCTCCGCGCGGCTTGTCTCATTGCGCCGGAGCAGGGCTCTAATGCGCTCGATCAGGAGGCGCTGGCTGAACGGCTTGGTGATGTAGTCGTCGGCGCCGAGGCGCAGGCCCATCAGCTCGTCCACTTCCTCATCCTTCGAGGTCAGGAAGATCACCGGCAACTGTGTCCGGGCACGCAAGCGCTGCAGTAGTTCCATCCCGTCCATACGTGGCATTTTAATGTCCAGCACGGCCAGATCGACGGGGCGTGCGATGATACCCTGAAGGGCACTCTCGCCATCAGTATAGGTGCGGACGGTGAAGCCTTCCTGCTCCAGTGTCATGGAGACGCTGGTGAGGATGTTGCGGTCGTCATCCACGAGGGCGATGGTCTGCTTCATGCCGCGCTTCCTTGGTTGGGTCTCTCCATGAGGAGTTGTGGCATGTGATTGTGGCGCAATGAGGAAGAAGGGTGAACGAAAGATGGCAGTCGCACCGGATGATGGACCGACCCCAGCATGGCAGACCAGGATGCTTTTGCGGGCGGCACGCACCGGCTATCTGGCAACCGCAGAGGAGGGGCAGCCGCTCGTCTCACTGGCGACTCCAGCCTGTGCTCCGGATCTGTCATTGCTCCTGCTGTTATCCGACCTATCGGCCCACACGCGCCAACTCCGGCGTAATCCGCGGTGTTCGGTGATGGTTTTGGGCGTTCCGGAAGGCGCCAACCCGCAAACTACGCCGCGGGTGTCGATCACCGGGGTTGCTGAGATCGATGCCGATCCAGCGTTGAAAGCTCGCTGGCTGGCCATTCACCCATACGGTGCGCTCTATGCCGACTTCGGCGACTTCGCTCTATGGCGCGTGAAGCCACTCGGCGCGATGTTTGTCGGGGGTTTTGCGCGAGCGGCTCGGCTACGCCAGGCAGATCTGACGCCGGATCCAGACGCCGTCACGGCCCTTTTGTCCGCTGAAAGCGAGATCTGCACGCATTGTAATGAGGATCACCCGGACACGTTGTCCCTTCTGGCCGGCGAGCCAGGCGCCTGGCGGATGGTGACGTGCGACGTTGATGGGTGCGATCTGATGTTGGGCGAGGCAGTCAGGCGGGTCACCTGGACGGCGCCGGTCTCAAAACCCGAGGATGTGCGGCGCGAGCTGATCCTGCTGGCGCGGAGTGCACGCGCGTGAGTGAACGGTCGGCACGGCAATGTTAGCGGTAGCACTGCAAGAGCATCACAGACGGATTAGCAATCTCACCGATCTCGGCTGGCTTCAGATCGATACCTGTACTTGGTTGATGGAGGGCGGGATTATTGTAGGCGGAGAGAAAGCTGGCGACCTCAGGCCCCTTGATTGCGAAATTCACATTCTGGGGAATATCGCCACCCGTCATCTGCGCGATGCGGGCCGCGTTGAGTTTCGACACAATCACGCCCACGACGTGACCTTGTGCATCCAGCAGCGGCCCCCCGGAATTGCCGGGCTGTACAGGCGCGGAAATCTGGAAATGCAGCGGGTTGTCACGCAACCCAGCCAGCGCGCTGACGTCTCCTGTCGTCAACGTCGGTCCCGAGGACAGCACGCCGGACAGGGGGAAACCGTATGTGACCACGGTATCTCCGCGCCGCACCGGTGGGCTGTCACGAAAAACCAAAGTCGGGCCGAAGCCAACCGGAACCGCGACCAAAGCGAGGTCCCTTCTGGGATCCGTTGCAACAACCTGTCCGACGACCCGTCTGCCTAATGCGTTGCGGGCCGCCAGGCGGCTGCATCCTTCCACAACATGATTGTTGGTCAGGAGGCGCCCCTCGCCAATCATGAACCCGGTGCCGCTTGCCGCAGCCCGACCCTCGGGGGCCGCTGGGTTCCCCAATGCCGGCAATGTTGGGCTTCTCAGGATCGGCGGTTTGCTGTCGGTTGTCTCACCTGGAGCGAGAGCAGGAGGCTTCTGAGCGCGGGCAGATGCACACCAGGCGAGAGCAAAAACAAGGATCAGCGCAGTTCGCATGGTGAGACCTTGCGGGCCGTGCAAGCGTCACGTCAAATGACGGATGTCTTTGGGAGCCCGATCGCGGCATCTAGGACCAACCGATGGCAGCAAGAGGGCGGTTGCATGAAGGGTCTGTTTCTTGATGCCAATCCTGTCCTGACGACTGTCTTTCATCAGGTCAAGACCGCCGAGGACCCGCAGGTTGATGTGAACGAGCAGGATTTGGTCTCCGCCACTGATTTGCCGAGGATGCTGGCAGGGTACGACTTCATGCTGGACGATCATTCCTATCTGCCGACCTCGGCTTTGGCGCTCTGTCCGCAGCTGAAGCATGTGATCTTCCTGGGCACGGGTGCACGAAGTTACATGAATCCCGAGGAGCTCCAAGAAATTGGGATATCAGTTCATATCATCAAAGGATATGGCGACATCGCGGTTGCCGAGCACACCATCGCGCTCATGTGGGCCGCCGCCCGCGGGCTTGCCATCATGGACAGGAGCATGCGCCATGGCGCCTGGATTCGCAGCGAGGGCGTCCAGCTCACGGGTAAGACCATTGGCCTCATCGGATACGGCGGCATCGCTGCTGAGGTGGCCCGGATTGCGTCGGGGTCCGGAATGCGCGTGATCGCGTGGAACCGTACACCGAAGGTGGCACCGGGAGTAGAGTTTCTGCCCCTTGAACTCGTCTTGGCACAAAGCGACGTGGTCAGCGTCCATCTTTTACTCAACGATGAGACCCGTGGCTTTCTATCGACTGAGCATTTCGCGCTGTTGCGCTCCGGCGCCATCCTTGTGAACACGGCCCGAGGCGCAATTCTGGATGAAGGCGCGTTGCTCGTAGCGTTGAAATCAGGCCGAATCGGTCATGCGGCGCTTGATGTGTTCGATGAGGAGCCGCTGCCCCACCCGCATCCGCTGCAGGGTCTGGACAACGTCACACTTTCCGCCCACAGCGCGTTCCGCACGCCGGAAGCAAATGAAACCTTGCTCCGCCGTGCGCTGGATATCGCGCGGAGCGTTCAATCGGCGTAAGCGTGCGGTCTAGTTTCCAACGCAGGCCCGCCTGGCGGAATGGTAGACGCAGCGGACTTAAAATCCGCAGTCCTTTGGGCGTGCCGGTTCGAGTCCGGCGGCGGGCAGAGCCGTGGTTCAGTCGCAATGAGCGGTCCCCGGGCCGTGTCGGATGGCCTCGCCACAGAGACGGAGACGGCTTTTGATCAGATCGCCCCTAATTGCCTTTGAGGCTTCGCCGACACCCTTAGCGCAGGAGAGCCGCAATCGGCTCGTAGGTTTGCACGGCGAATGTCCGCTCGGAGATGCTGAAGTGATTGTGGCGCTCGGCGGCGATGGTTTCATGCTTGAGACATTGCATCGCCTTCTTGGACGCAACATTCCTGTCTACGGAATGAATTGTGGTTCCGTTGGGTTCCTGATGAATGAGTACAATGAGGAGAACCTAATTACGCGACTCGCCGCCGCGCAGCCGGCGATCTTGAACCCGTTGCGTATGAGTGCCGTCACGAGTACCGGACGTGTCGAGGAGGCATTGGCGTTTAACGAGGTGTCGCTCCTTCGGGAGCTTCGACAGGCGGCCAAGATCCGCATTTCAGTGGACGGGCGGGTAAGATTGGAGGAATTGATCTGCGACGGCGTCCTGGTCTCAACGCCCGCTGGCTCAACCGCCTACAACCTGAGCGCGCACGGGCCGATCGTCCCGCTCTCCGCCAATCTTCTACCCTTGACGCCAATCAGCGCTTTCCGGCCCCGCCGTTGGCGAGGGGCTCTGCTGCCAAGCAGTGCTGATGTGCTGTTTGAGGCATTGGAGCACGAAAAACGACCAGTCGCCGCGGTTGCCGACTTCAAGGAGGTTAGAGACGTCGTGTCGGTCGCGATCTGTGAGGACCGAACGGTTCACGCTCGCATCCTCTTCAACCCCGACCGAGGCTTGTCCGAGCGCATCATCACCGAGCAGTTCACGGCCTGATACAACCAGCTTGAATGACAATGCCGCCGGGGGGGACTAAGCCGCCGTTAAGGCTCGGGCCACACCAGGAACAGGTGCGTCTGCATGTTCGATCGGTGTATTCGGTTCCCGAAGCATATACCCTCGTCCCCAAACCGTCCCGATCAAATTCTCAACACCAGCGTTTTGCAGTTTTTTCCGCAATTTACAGATGAAGACATCGATGATCTTCATCTCCGGCTCATCCATGCCGCCGTAGAGATGGTTCAAGAAGGCCTCTTTGGTGAGAACCATGCCCTTCCTAAGCACCAGCAACTCGAGGATCGCGTATTCCTTGCCGGTCAGATGAACCGGTTTGTCGCTGGCGTAAACCTCCCGGCTATCAAGATTGAGGCGCAGATTACCCACGCGCAAACTCGGTTGGCTGAAGCCTTTACTCCGCCGGACGATCGCCTGCATTCGCGCAAGAAGTTCTGCCTTGTCGAAAGGCTTCGTGATGAAATCGTCCGCCCCGGCACCAAGGCCTTTGACCTTCGCCTGCGGACGGGACAGACCGGACAATATGAGGACCGGGACCTCAATGCGTGCAGCCCGCATCCGGCGGACAACGTCGTAGCCCTCCATATCCGGGAGCATTAGGTCGAGCACGACGATATCGTAATCGTAGTGCCTGGCGAGTTCTAGGGCCTCTTCACCCGTGTCCGCTTCGTCGACGACAGCGCCGCCGGATTTCAGCATCAGGGAGATTCCCCGTGCTGCAGTCAGGTCGTCCTCAACGAGTAATACGCGCATTGGGCCCTCCGATCCGCTACTTCGAGTTGAACCCTACCAAATGACGCACGTCGGATCCATCCTTTTTTCATCATTTGCGTGCATTGAGACATCGAGAGTATACGGTTGGTCGCAGCCCGTATTATTTTTAATACTGCGACACAAAAACAGGGATTTTTTAAGTGCGGGATCATTCGGTGGCGCAGCGGTTGAACTCGGCGTCGTCGGCCATCGGTTCGCTTGCGGTGGCCAGGCTGGACGGGCGGATCAGCGCTGTCTCGAGCCTGATGGTCGAGGTGGGGGGGTTGGCTGATCATGCCTCGATCGGCGATCGAATTAATCTAGTCGGCAGATCCGGGCACAGCGTTGCAGCAGAGATTGTCGGCTTTCGGGCCAATCGCGCGCAGACCATGACGTTCGCAGACACCAACGGCCTCGGTCTGGGGAGCCGCGCGCAAATGCCAGCGCCGACCCGTTTGAATGGCTCTACCAGCCAGCAGTCGGGGCATTGCTTTATGATCGACAATCGGTGGATCGGCCGCGTTGTCGATCCGCTTGCTCGGCCACTCGATGGACGGGGTGCTCTGCCGCGCGGGACGTCGCCTCGGCTCATCCGGGGATCGCCGCCGGAGGCCACAACACGCGCACGCCTGGGCCCGCGATTGGATCTAGGAGTGAAGGCGATGAATATGTTTACGACGTGCCGAAAGGGGCAACGTCTAGGCCTGTTTGCCGGATCCGGCGTGGGAAAATCGACACTGATGGCAATGCTTGCGCGCCACACTCTGTGCGATGTGGTGGTTCTTGCCTTGGTCGGGGAGCGCGGTCGTGAAGTGCGGGAGTTCCTGGAAGACGATCTTGGCGCCGAGGGGCTGGCCCGCTCTGTGGTGGTCATCGCGACATCGGACCAGCCGCCGCTTATGCGGCGTGAGGCAGCATATGCGGCGATGGCCATTGCCGAGCATTTCCGCGATCAGGGAAAGAGCGTTCTGCTGCTGATGGACAGTGTCACACGGTTTTGTCTTGCCTTGCGCGAAATAGGTCTGTCAGCCGGTGAACCACCGGCAACACGCGGCTATCCACCGAGTGTGTTCGCGGAACTGCCGCGTCTTTTAGAGCGGGCAGGCCCCGGCCCGATGGTGTCCGGCTCTGTTGGATATATTACGGGCCTCTTCACGGTCCTTGTGGAAGGGGACGATCATAATGAGCCTGTTACGGATGCCGTCCGTGGCATTCTAGACGGCCACGTGATCCTGGATCGTCGCATTGGCGAGGCCGGGCGCTATCCCGCGATCGACATTCTGCGGTCGTTGTCGAGATCGGTTCCCGGCTGCAACAGCCCAGAAGAGAACTCCCTCACAAGGCGCGCCCGATCCTTGCTCGCGACCTATAACGATATGGCTGATATGATCCGCTTAGGGGCTTACCGTCCGGGGGCCGATCCTGAGGTCGACGAAGCGGTCAGAACCGCACCACGGATCGAAGAGATCCTGCGCCAGACCCGTGGCGAGCAGACTGATATCGAAAACAGCTTTCTGTTGTTGCAGCAGGCTCTAGCAACCGACTCAACTTCGAGGGCTTGACCATGGCGCGGAGCAGTCTTCAAACCCTCCTGCGCTTACGGAAGATGGCTGTTGATGAGGCACACGCCAAATTTGCGGGCGCGTTGGATTTAGCACTCGCCGCCGCAGCGCAGGCAAGAGCTGCCGAGGGCCGAATCGCCGATGAGATGACTGCCGCTTCTGCCATCGATGCAAGTGATGCCGCGGTCGAGGCCTTTGGGCGATGGCTGCCGCGTGGCCGGGAGGTTGTCGCGAAGGCACGCGCGCAGCACGACCGAACCGAGGCCGAGCTGACTACGGTCCGGGCAAGCGTCGATGCTGCGCGCGCCGATCTAAAGCTCGTTGAAAAACTCATTGAAGATCAAGTTGTTGCCAGGGTCTTGGCAGACGAGAGGCGAGTGCAGACCGAACTCGATGAACGTGGCCCAAGGCATAGCGCACCGTGCCCTGACTGACTTCCGTGCGGGGTGCCCGCGGCCTGGGCGTCGCCGATCGGTTCTCCGACGCGCACCTTGTCACCCTGCGTCGTCGCTTTAACGCGTCCGGCATTTGATGTGAGTGTCCATGGGGGGCCTACAGGGTCAATCACTCAATCGCAGGACTTGCGTCCGTACCGGAAATCCGGCCTAGCTCTCGCCCGAGAGAAAGCTGTCCCGAGCTGACATCCTCTATAGCATAATGCGAGCTAGGTGATTCATGCGTTACCCGGATGCCCTCAATCCTGATCTTCTAAATCGTATCCCGCTCGACGCTCGTTTGATTCTCGATGTCGGATGTGGTGCCGCAGCCACCGGCATGGAATATAAACGACGTAATCCCAGAGCATTATATGTTGGAGTTGAACAAGACGATGAGGCTGCTATAATTGCCAAACTTAGGATAGATAAAGTCATACATGGTGCTATTGAGGATTTAAAGTCGAATTCCGAGCTTTCGAAATTTGATTGTATAATATTGGGGGATGTCCTAGAGCACCTACAAAACCCGTGGGATATTTTGAAATTTCTTGCCGATAAATTAAGTGAGCGAGGCGTGATTTTGATATGTATGCCTAATTTGGAACATTGGAGTTTTGCGTCGAGATTACTGACGGGAGGATGGGATTATGAACCTACAGGTCTGTTTGATCGGACACATCTACGCTGGTTCACATTTGATACGACGCTTCGCGCGATTCGCGAGGCTGGGCTTCAAGCCATTGACGTAAAGGGGCGCGTTTTTGATGCTGACGCCTGCCTCGGCTTCATCCAGCGGATTGCGCCTGCACTCTCAGCCCTTGACATCGATCCTGCAGAGTATCAACGAAGAGCGTCGCCAATTCAGCATGTCTGGCGAGCGACTTCTAACCTAATTTTGAGGACGAACGTCATTTCGACGATCCTCTCTCCTGTCGGCGGAGTGAGCCAGGTTCGAGTATCAGATCCTATGGATGCCCTGGCGACTTTGCCGGATATGTTTGCGATGGTTACTCAGTCTTCTGAGATACCTGATCTCGAACGCAATAGTCCAAAGATATTTATTTTTCATCGCCCACTTCTCCAAGGTGATGATGGACTGTTACCTATTCGACAGCTTATCAGTTTAGGCTACGTCATCGTGTGCGAATTTGACGACCATCCTGATTTCATACCGGTTTTGCAGCGCTCTGATATCCAAAACTTCCGTGCCGTCCATGCAATTCAGACCAGTACGCCAGCCCTTGCCGAAGTGCTATCTCGCGAAAACCCCGAGATACGGGTCTTCGCAAACGCCATTCCGCGGATGCCCGATCCCCAGAACTTTATAAACCCCGATCGGATGAGCCTGTTTTTCGGAGGCCTTAACCGTGAAAGCGAATGGCCAGAATATTTGGATTCGCTCAACAGCGTTGCCGAGGCTGCTGGCTCTCATCTGCACTTTGAAATAATTCATGATGAAGGGCTTTTTGATGGCCTCAAGACACCGCATAAAACGTTTACACCTCTTTGTGACTACGAAACATATAAAGAGATATTGGCTCGATGCGAGATCTCATTCATGCCGCTTTCCGATACTCCATTCAACCGCTGCAAGTCAGATTTGAAGTTTCTCGAAGCAGCTTCACATCGCGTCGCTGCGTTGGCCAGCCCGGTTGTCTACGGGAACATCGTTGCTGATGGGATCAACGGCATCGTCTTCCAAAGCCCTGAGGACCTGCGGCGCCGCCTGTTAGCGATGCTGGCATTGCCGGAGCACACCAGGCGCATGGCTGAAGCAGCACAACAATATGTCTTAAATCATCGCATGATGAGCCAGCAGATTCGTGATCGGGCGTCATGGTATAAGGACTTGTGGGAACGTCGCCATGAACTGAACGATGCTCTGTTGGCCCGTGTCCCCGAGTTGGCCGAAGGTCATTCCGGGCATTTGTCTTTCACATGACCTGGCTTGATCGGCTTCGCGAGGAGCGTGCCCGGTCGGTCAGGCCACCCGACCAGCTCCGGCCGAAAACCAAACCACCGCAGGTCACTTGGATCCAACCACAGCAGCTGACCGATGACCGGTGTCCGAATTGCCAGTCGCCCGGTCCTAAGTCGCGGGGGCTAATAATTGATTTTGAGCCTATCATGCGTGCGCCTCAAACATGGGTGATTTTATTCTGTTCAGCCTGTACATGCGCTTTCTATGAAAAAACCGAGGGATCTCAAAAGAAATACGCACAATATGAAGCAGATGAAATGCTGAGCCGTGGCCGTGCCTCTTTGTATATTCAACAGGGGGCCGGTCTGTCCCAGCTGCTTCTGCCGCTTGCGCGCCTGTCGCGGCGCCCGGAGGCCCAGTACTTAGACATTGGATGCGGCTTTGGCTTCACACTTGATTTTGCCAGCCACGCGAAGGGTTGGAATGCTTTGGGTATCGATCCAGGCCAGATTGCATCGCTTGGGAAGCAACGCCTTGGGGTAGCAGTGGAGCTGCGTGAATTCGGAGTATCGCCGAAAGAGATTGACAATAGATATGATATCATAATGGCCGCGGAGACGATCGAGCACCTGTCGGATCCTGTTGCATTTCTGAAGGTTGTTCGAGGCATCTTGCGGCCCGATGGCATCCTGGTGCTCACAACACCGGATGCTGCGCGGATCGAGCCTGGAACGCCCGATGGGCTGTTGGCGACGATCTTGTCTCCCGAATTGCATACCGTTCTTCAATCAGCCACCAGTCTTGAGTGGGCGATTGAGAGCGCTGGCTTTGAGCATCTATCGGTCCAACGTGACGGTTCCTCGTTGATTGCCTTTGCTTCGGATAAGCCATTCTGCTTGAGCGACGATCTTAACAAATGCCGGCAATCATTGCGCGGCTATCTTGAGACACGCGCAAATGTATTTAGGCATGATTCTGACTTATTTTTCGGCTTTGCAGGTCGAGGCCTTTTGGAATGCGCAAATGCCAAGGATTTGGAGTTAGGTGCTCGGCTTCGGATGGCTGTTGTCGAGATGATGGGGACATGCTTCCGACTCGATCTGGAGCGTCTGAACCGTCTCCCTGCAGAACTGTCGGTGTGTGGTTTGGAGCGCATGGCGGAGCTCATCCCATTGAATCTGGGATCTATCCTCTATGCCACCGCCATGTTGGACTTGCTCAGGGGAGTGCCGCGGCCGGAATTACGCGGCAGATTTGCCCTTTCCGCCAAAGTGTCGCGAGAACTTCGGCGCGCCGTGAGCGAACTGGCCATGGAAGACGCGTTGAGCGAGGATCTTGCTTGGGTTGCCGACTCGGAGGCGCTCCTTTGTGCTGCCGAGGCTGGGAACTCCGATGTGCTCCTGCTCCTGCCGGCTTTTGCGGCGCTTTCGCCCGCCGATAAGCGTGACCGCCTTGCAACTCTTATTGCACGATGTTTCGTCACCATGGTGACGTCTGGCCATCATGGCCTCGCTCTGCAATTTTCCGGTCATCTGCCAAGGCTTTCCGAACTTGACGAACAGCAATTCCGCGACGTCCTGTTCTGCCAAGGGACACTGCAGCTTCAACCAGGCGGAAACCTCGGGGACGCACTTGCCGCCTTTGAATCTGCCCGTGCCACCTTGGACGCGTCACATCCGACTGGGCTTTATTGGCCGTCGTTACGCGGCGAGGTCGAGGCGCTGCGAAGGCTCAGCCGGATACCGGATGCGGTGGAGCGCTGCCGGGAGGCGCGGCGAAGTCAGGGTGAGCGTGGCGATATTATGCCTGCGGATCTTTCGTTTTTGGCCGGCCGCAGTTGATGGCACAGATTATGAAACGGCTTCAGGCCGTTGCGCTACGGTGCCTGGTCGCGGCAAACTGGATAACCTTCGCGCAACTCGCATATCTGATTAGCTTTATACGCCGTAGCGATCAGACCGTCTACCAGTGGCCGGAAAAACCAACCGATCTGGACATCGGCGTGGTGCTCTTCGTCCATTTTGATGCCCGTGGAGTGGTCAGGCCTTACGTCTTTCAATACCTAAATGCCTTGCGTGACACTGGCATGTCGGTCTTGTTCGTCTCCAACTCCGGCAGGTTGGTTCCCGAGTCCCTGGAGCGTCTCAAGAGTATCTGTGATGGCATCATCATCCGGCGCAATGTGGGTTATGATTTTTCAGCCATCCGAGAAGGCTTGCGACATTTCGGACTGCCGCGAGCAAACACGGACCTTGTTCTCATTTTGAACGACAGCGTTTACGGCCCGCTGCACTCACTCGACGGCCTGATCGATCGTATCGATCTTCAAAAGGCAGATCTTTGGGGTGCAACAGAAAGCTGGCAGGCACGCTATCATCTGCAATCCTACTGTTTGGCAGCCGGGCGGGTGGCGCTGACACATCCTGCATGGACTGAGTTCTGGAGGAATGTTCGGCCCGTCGGAAGCAAGGCCTGGGTCATTAGACGCTACGAAATCGGATTGACACAGAAATTGATCCAGGGGGGCCTGCGATGTGCCGCCATGTGGCCCTACACGCCTCTCGTCTCAAACGTCGATCAGGGGCTTCTCGTTCAGGCGAACGACAAGGGCATCGCGTCGCCAGATCCACTCCAGCAGATGCGACATGAGCAGGCGAGGCGGGTCCGTTCAGCCCAGGTTGAGCAGCGACCGTTGAATCCGACCTCTGACCTTTGGCGCCAATTGCTGCAGGCAGGCTTCCCATTCATCAAGCGCGAATTGCTACGTTCAAATCCCACGGATGTCGCTGATGTCACAGATTGGCGGGCAGAAGCAACAAAAGTTGCGCAAACCAATCTCTCTGTCATCGAGCAGGACCTGCAAAGAGCGCTTCGCAACCGGGCCCCGTGATTGCCTGGACACCAGAATACCATCATCCTTCCCGGCAGTTATAAGAACTACGAAAGAGAGTCAGCTCCATGAGTACAGGTGCGTTGGCCCGCTTCACGATCATTGATCTAACTCGGGTGCGCGCTGGCCCTACCTGCGTCAGACAGTTTGCCGACCTAGGGGCGTCGGTGATCAAAATCGAGAACCCAGGAGTTGGCGACGGAGGATTGGGCGGCGCACGTCATGGCCCTGATTTCCAGAACCTTCACCGCAATAAACGTTGCATCACGCTGGATCTCAAATCGCCTGATGGCCTCGAGATCCTGAAGAGGCTGGCCAAGAAGGCTGACGTGATCGTCGAGAATTTCCGGCCAGACGTAAAGGATCGCCTCGGTATTGGGTATGCGGCGATGCGGGAGGTCAATCCACGGATTGTCTATGCCAGCATATCGGGATTTGGCGAAGACGGACCGTATCGCATGCGACCCGGCTTTGATCAGATTGCCCAGGGCATGGGGGGACTGATGTCGGTCACAGGTTTGCCGGGCCAGGGACCGGTTCGGGCCGGCATCCCCCTTGCTGATCTAACGGCCGGGCTGTTCGGCGCGCAGGGCATCATGGCGGCCTTGCTGGAGCGTGAGAGTTCCGGTGAAGGTCAGTGGGTTCAGGTAAGCCTTCTCGCCTCCCAGATAGCGATGATGGATTTTCAGGCGGCGCGCTTCCTGATGAAGGGGGAGATTCCGGGTCAGGCCGGCAATGATCATCCGACCAACATTCCCACCGGGGTGTTCAGGACCAGTGACGGGCATGTCAACATCGCGGCTGCGGATAACCTAATGTTCAGCCGTTTGTGCAAAGCTCTTGGAATTGAGGATGCAATCGACGACCCGCGCTATTTGACCGACGTGGCACGCTCCGCCAATCGGGTCTCATTGAACGAGCGAATCGATGCAGTGACGCAGCGTAACACGGCAAATCATTGGATCGAGGCGTTGGCCGCAGGCCAGGTGCCATGCGGCAAGATCAACAGGATGGATCAAGTGTTTGACGATCCACAGGTTCAGCATCTCGGTATGGCCCACACCATTCAGCATGCGACCATGGGGCCGATCCAGGTTGTCAATCAGGCGATCAAACTCAGCCGGACACCCCCGAACCCTCACACGGCGATCGGCGAGATGGGGGAGGCCAACGACGAGGTTCTTGCAGATCTTGGCTATGGTCTGGATGACATTGTCCGACTGCGAACAAACGGAGTGATCTGATGGCTGGTGATGCGCCGGAGCAAGATTTCTTGTTCGAGGTCCGTGACGGGATTGGGTTTGGTACTTTCAACCGCCCGCATGCACGAAACGCGCTGACCTTTTACATGTATGAACGGCTGGCTGAGGTTTGCGGTAAGATAGAGGCTGACCGATCTATTAAGGCCTTGGTCTTGACGGGCGCCGGTGACAAGGCGTTCGCCGCCGGAACAGACATCTCTCAGTTCCGCGCGTTCTCAACGGCGCAAGACGCATTGGACTATGAACAGAGAATCGATCGCGTGATATCAGCGGTGGAGGCTTTGCGAGTGCCGACCATCGCCGCGATCGCAGGCGCGTGCACAGGGGGCGGCGCGGGCATTGCGGCCGCCTGTGACTTGCGGATCGGAGCTGCTAATGCCCGCTTCGGATTTCCCATCGCAAGGACACTTGGCAACTGTTTGTCGATGGCGAACTATGCGCGTCTAGTCGCCCTCATCGGGGCAGCCCGAACCAAGGACATTATCTTCACGGCTCGCCTCGTCGATGCGGACGAAGCGAAGTCTGCTGGGCTCCTGAGCGAGATCTTGCCCGATGGGGCTGCTTTGATGCTACGCAGTGAAGAGCTGGCACGGTTAGTAGCCAGCCATGCGCCGCTCACACTTCGTGCGACCAAGGAGGCATTGCGGCGGCTAAAGGAAAAATCGCTTGGCAGCGATGACAGCGACCTAATTCTGAGTTGCTATATGAGCCAAGACTTCCAAGAGGGTATGGATGCATTCCTCACCAAGCGTGTCCCAAATTGGCGCGGCGTCTGAGAAGGACGCCGCGAACGCCACTACACCCAGTGTTTCACACTTTCTCGACTTGTCCGTATTCCAGTTCGACTGGTGTGGAACGCCCGAAGATTGACACGCTGACCTTCACACGGCCCTTTTCCTCGTCAACTTCCTCGACGATGCCGTTGAAGCTCGTGAACGGCCCATCGGCCACTCTAACCTGCTCGCCGATTTCGAAGAGAATAGCTGGACGTGGTCTCTCTACGCCTTCTTGTGTCTGCTTCAGGATACGCTCGGCTTCAGATTCTGTGATCGGGCTCGGGCGTGTCTTAGTCCCAAGAAATCCGGTCACCTTCGGAGTGTCTTTTACAAGATGCCACGCGTCATCCGTCAATTCCATCTTCACGAGAACATAACCGGGGAAGAACTTGCGCTCGGCACTTACCTTCTGGCCACGCTTCAGTTCCACTACTTCTTCTGACGGAACTAGAACCTCATCAAACTGATCTGCAAGCCCTTTCTGCGCGGCCTGCTCCTTGATCTGCTGGGCGATTTTCTTCTCAAAGCCCGAATAGACGTGCACAACATACCAGCGCTTGGCCATATCGCGTATCCTAAAACCCGACGCGGAAAAGCGCGCGCACGCCGATGCCGAAAACCTGGTCGGCGATGAAGAAAAACAAAGCGGCAAGTCCGGCCATTGCGAACACCAACCCAGTGGTAACAGTAGTCTCTTTTCGCGACGGCCAAGTGACCCGGGCCATCTCGGCCCGCACTTCGCGGATGAACTTCACCGGAGACAACGCACCACTCATCGTTTCAGAGCCTTTCTAATACTCACCTCACGCTAGACCTTCGCCTGAGCAATCAGGGGATGGAACCAGGAAGCCCTGGCAGGGGCGGAGGGTCTCGAACCCGCAACCTCCGGTTTTGGAGACCGGCGCTCTAGCCAATTGAGCTACGCCCCTACCGTGCCAAGCAACCGCGGGCGGACCCGCCGAAGCGAGGTTCGGAACTGCTAAAAAGAATGTGTGGCTCCGAATGTCAAGTGCATGCTGCGTGTTGGCGACGAACTCCCGGAGAAAGCCACATTTACGGGTGTGCTGGCTGGGTTGGGTGTCAGGCCAAAACGTCGCTCGCTGATGCTGCCTTGGTTGGAGCGCTCTGCTGAACGATCGAGACGATAGGTTCGGCCACTCTACGCGCCGCTTGGTCAATGGGTTCGTTTGAAGGGGGCGCGTGATCAACTAGGCCATGGGCTGCGATCGTCGATTCGGCAGTCATCTGGTGTCCGCCACTAATTACCGGTAAAGGTCGTAACTGAGAATCGTTCATGTTCAATCGGAACTTCGCAAGCGCCTGTGCAGTTGGCAGACTCAGTGTCACATGCCCGCTCGAATCACAAAACTCGACGATTACCATGTTCAGCCCGGTGTCGAGGTGCATTGACGGGCTCAGGCGCATCGCTGGCGCCGCACACGTCGGGGTGTGTGATTGAGGTATCCTACCCGCACTTAGATCTCGCTCTGGCAACGCGGTTTGTGAGACGAGGGGGATGCTGCCGGTTGGGATTTCGTTTGACATGTTTTGAACCGAGGTCACTGAAGAAGCCAAGGGACATCATTGATGGCCCGATATTCGGCACGTTCTGTGCCCGCATTCCGAATCGGAGTAAGATCGAGAAAAGTAAATATAATGTAAACATTATTAAAGCACACAATCTTCACCGTGCCGCACCCCTAAACCGAATCAGGGTACGTAGTTTCAGGCAGGTGCTTTGAGCACTCTGTCCGCTGTCATGCGTCATATGTCACAAGAGCCTCGAAGGGTACGTCCAGCTGGCCGCGACCGTCCAGAAATTTCAGCTCAATCAGCGCAGCTGCGGCAGGAACCTCAGCACCGACCTTTCGCAAAAGGCTGATCCCGGCCCGCATCGTCCCGCCTGTCGCCAGAAGATCGTCGACCACCACAACGCGCTGACCGGTCGCGACAGCGTCCTCCTGGATCTCAATTCGATCGCTGCCGTACTCAAGATCGTAATCGAGCCCGACGGTCGCCCCCGGCAGTTTCCCGCGCTTCCGTAGCATCACAAAACCACAGCCGAGCTTTAAGGCTAGAGGAGCGGCCAGTAAGAAACCCCGCGACTCAATTCCAGCCAGCAGGTCCGGCTGGTATGCTCGCACGATCTTCGCCAGCCGCCCCATCGCGACCTGCCAGGCATCAGCATCACGCAACAACGTGGAGATGTCATAAAACAGGACGCCGGGCTTCGGGAAATCAGCAACCCCGCGAATGTGGTCTTTCAAATCCATCTGCTACACTCCTGGCGGCTTGGCCAAAAAGTTATACATAATGGCGGGGAGGCAGCCAACCATGTTGGCCGCTAGGAGCATCATTCGACCAGACGGGAGCACCCGTCGGACAAAGATGCTGGCTAAAACAAAGGGCTAGAGCCGTGGCCGTGCGCCTGTCAGGTCGGCTTCGGCTCTAAGCGAATCAGATTTTGCTTTTACCCAAAGTTGTTGAGGATTTTTCATGTCACGCGCCCCTTTTGCCGTCATTGCCGGGCTGCTTTTTTTTGTTGCTTATATTGCCACCGTGATAAATATCGCCGACTTCGTCAGCCAAGGACATTGGCTGCTGCGATTTTTTTATTTTGCAATGACGGGATTTGCGTGGGTTTTGCCCATACGCTGGATCATGCTGTGGGGCGCCCGCAAGCGCTAACAAAGAACTGGTCGGAGCGAGAGGATTCGAACCTCCGGCCTCTTGCTCCCGAAGCAAGCGTACTACCAGGCTGTACTACGCTCCGACCGAGGCGCGGCATATAGCCTCAAGGCGCGGCCACAGCAAGCCCTCTTAAGGGAGACCGGCACCCTCGGTTTCTAGTCTGTGGAGTAGCGCCGGTACACCCTCGATGGTTTCATAGAGGCTGTAGATGTCAGGTTTGGCGAAGCCCATCGCAACAGCGGCGGATATCGCCTGCAAGAGACCGTTTGCCGATCCGTTCACATTGCAGATAAAAATAGGCTTTCGATGCAGCCCTAGCTGCTTCCAGGTCACGATTTCGAAAGTCTCATCGAGTGTCCCAAGACCTCCAGCGAACGAGATGAATGCATCTGCCTCGTCGGCCATCCGCTGCTTGCGTGCATGCATGGTGTCAGTGATTTCCATGAACGTGGTCTCGGTGTGAGCGACCTCGCGCTGACGCAAGAAATCCGGGATCACTCCGAGTACGGTGCCGCCAGCAAAAAGGGCGCCATCGGCAACTGCACCCATGAGGCCGCTACGGCCTCCACCATAAACGAGCCTTATCCCACGAACCGCCAGCCCTACGCCAAGGGCAACCGCCGATTCGCGCCAGATAGGCAGGGTCCCCTCACTGGCGCCGCAAAAAACCACAACGGATTGGATTCGTCTCATCGGATTACGCCCAGGATTGCCGTTCGACGGGTGCACAATTTACTCATCTGGTGACAACTTCCAGTCTGAAGCGGTTGAATGAAGCACTCTAACTTGTTGCAAGCATTTTGCTTGTGCCGCTTGCCCCATAACGTTGGTTGAGCCCACCGCGCACCAAGCTGTGGCGCTCTCTGCGAAGGTTTGTGCGAACCGTGAAGCGAGCTTTCCGTATATCCAACGCATTCTTGAAAGAATCAAAAGTGACAGCGGAGCGGTGTCCGCACCCGACACCGTCATATCGCCGTTCCGAAAATTTAGCGTATTCGCCCTGGTCATTCCCGTTCTGATCCCGCGGGGAATTGATCGTATGGCCGCAAAGGGAGGCGACCTCCGACCTGGACGAGTTGCTCCAGCACCACTTTCTCTACGGGGTGTTCAAGCTCTGTCACTCGACATCTCGAAGGCCTGACGACATCGGCCGAATTCTCGGATTTCGCCAATCAGATCCGGTCCATCCGTGCCGTGAGTAACGCATCCTGTTGCAAGGTCCGCCCAGGAAGAATGCGAAGGCATCAAAGCCATGAAACCAGGACAGCTGTCCCAGCGGCTACCAGCCATACGACGAAGGTTCTCAGAGGTCCGCCTATCCGCGGCGCTTTGGTCGCTGCTGGCAGCCGCTTCTTGCCTGTGATCATTGGTCTCACAAGATTTTGTCGCTTCAACACGGCATAAGCCGCAATGGCGCAAACATGCAGAACGATCGCGCCGATCAGCACGCGGAAAACTGTCCCGTGCATTCGTGACAAGGTGTCGCTCAGTGCTCGGCTTGCAAATTTGGCCAGCGGACCTTCGGTCGATCCATCGTCGTTGGCGAACAGCCCTGTCACGTCCTGAACCGTGAGGAGTCCCAGCATGATAACGACCATCCAGCCTCCAGCCGGATTATGACCAATCGCCAGATCGGGCTCTCGGCGTGCGATGTGCGCCAGATGCCATAGGCCTGAAATAGGCGATTTCAGAAATGAAGAAAACCGGGACGTATCACTGCCAACGACGCCCCAAATTATTCGAAAAATCAACATACCGAGCATTGTTTCGCCGCTTGCTACATGCACGCGCATCCACAAAAGCGCGTTAGGACCATTCGCCAGCAAGATGCTACTATAACTCACGGCTACCAGGGCCAACAGCGACCAATGGAAAAACCGTGTCGAACCGTCCCAGATCCGCATGGGGAGAGTTATGCTGCGTGTGGCGGGTCGCAGTGCCATGAACCTGATCCTTAGAGGAGGCTTCAAAATGTCCGTGTTCTGACTAGATTTGCAGCCGATGGAAACCCTTATGGCCTGACTGGTCATTGCGACGTTGGCGCCGAGGCCCTAGAAACAAGCCTATGTCAGACAATAGAAATGGTCCCGATCGCCCTTCCTTCCGACGTCCGATCTTGCTCGCTGCTGCTGGAGTTACGGTTCTCGGTCTTTCGCTTTGGTTGGGGCGGATGGGAGGTGACCAGAACCGTCCGATGCCGCTCCCATCACCGCCGATCGTATCTCCATCGACGCAGGCACAGGGATTGGAAAAGGTTGGACCCCAGACCTCACCTGAATCTCCGTACCAACAGGTGACGACGTCACCGGTGCCGCCGAGCCGCAACCAGCCCTCCAATCCCAGTTTTGACATCGTCCGCGTTAGCCCAGCGGGCAACGCGGTCATTGCTGGCCGGGCCGAACCGCAGTCAACAGTGACGATCGTCGACAATGGAGCCGAACTTGGCAAGGCCCAGGCAGATCATCTGGGCCAGTTCGTATTCGTGCCTGCAGCGCCGTTGCCAAGCGGCGGCCAGGAATTGACCTTGTTGCAAAAAAATGAAGCGGGGGCAGTTTCGGAAGGCTTAGCACCGGTTCTTCTCGTTCTACCGGACAAGACCAAGCCGCCATCCAGGCAACAGAGCGTTCCGACCGAACCGCGATCGGCGCCCGCAACATCTTTGGCAACAACCCCCGAAGATGAGCCTTTACAGCAAGTTATCGCGGTTCTTGCGCCTCCGGACGCACCCTCCGCGGTCCTTCAGGGGCCCCAGACGGGTTCAGCCGCGACCCTGTCGCTTCAGGCGGTCGATTATAATGCGGAAGGCAACATTAGCTTTACAGGAGCGGCGCGACCTAGCGCCACGGTCAGGCTGTATATCGACAATCTATTCGTTGGTGAGGCACGCGCCGATCAAAGGGGGCATTGGAGTCTGCTTCCGGGGTTGGCTGTGCCTGTCGGGTTGCACCAGCTTCGCATGGACGAACTCTATGGGGATGATACTGTAAAATCCCGGCTTGAGCTTCCGTTCGAGCGCGCCGAATCATCGGTGACCGACGTGGCAGAGGGTCGTGTGGTGGTTCAACCGGCTCAGAATCTTTGGCGCATTGCAAGGCGTGCTTACGGTCGCGGCATACTCTATACGAACATCTATCGTGCCAACCGCAACCAAATCCGGGACCCAAATCTTATTTTTCCTGGTCAAATTTTTTCTTTGCCGAAGGCAGTGGATGTAACGCCCTCTTCCTCAAGCACCGTCAGGTAGGGGGTGAGGCCGAGTAGAAAGACGGTGACCTCTGTCACTAGGCTGATCGCGCTGACAGGCAAAACGATCTCTGCTTTGGTTGTGACTTCGACGGAGTGATCCGCGCGAAGCAGCAATCGCCACCCGGGTGGCGTCAGCGCCGGCATGCGCCGCAACACCTGCAGCGCGCCGACGCGAAGACCGGCAAGTGCCGGTACACCCGCAGAACTGGGAATCCGGCCGAGCCGAGCGGTGAATTCAAGGTCGGCCGAGTTGTCGCCATCAGTGTAGCTTTGTTGAACCAGTCGCGCGCGAACAACAAGTTTTCGCCAAAGCACGTAGAAGGCCGGAAACGTGTTCTTGGACGACGGACTAAGCATTCCACGAGAATCGACGATAAATGGCCCGAGCGTCATACGCGGTGTCTTAACCCCAGCGTGGCGTCCTGCCGTGGGTTGGAACTCTTCATTGCGAATCAGATCGTTCAGTTTCACTTCGATCATTAGATCACCACTTCGTGCGTCATGACGTCTTGCCCGTAATTTATGAAGGTTCCATAAACGTTCCCCTGGTGTCCGGCTCTGTAGCAATCCTCCAAATTTGGAATATCATGTCATTCGTGTCGTCACTCCGAATAGCGATCTCGCCGCCGCATACCGCCGGTCTCCCCTTCATCAGCGCAGGTGTGCTTCTCGCGGCAATCGGCCTCGTGACACAGGTTTGGCTTGTCTGGCTTGGCCTCGGTTTCGCATTGTTTTGCGCATTCTTTTTTCGTGACCCTCGCCGAGTGCCGCCCGATCGGCCAGGCCTGATCGTGGCGCCAGCCGACGGGCATGTCGTATTTGTGTCGCTGGCCGCACCGCCGGCAGAACTCGCACTCGGCGAGACTCCACGCTGGCGTGTTGCAATCTTTCTTTCAGTACTTGACGTGCACGTAAATCGAATCCCCGCCGCCGGCATTGTCCGCAGGATCGCCTACCGCCATGGTCTGTTCTTCAATGCGAGCCTCGACAAGGCGAGCGAGGACAATGAGCGCAACGCTCTGGCCATTTCTCTTCCGAACGGCGGCGATCTTGCGGTCGTCCAGATCGCCGGACTAATCGCGCGGCGGATTGTGTGCACGGTCCATGAAGGGGAGGTCGTTGCAACGGGAGCGAGGTTTGGTCTTATCCGTTTCGGAAGCCGGACTGACCTGTATTTACCTTTGGACGTCACTCCCTTGGTGTCCGTTGGCCAGACTATGATTGGTGGCGAAACCGTGGTCGCCGAGCTGTGACAACAGCCAGGCCACGCGCTTTACGCCGGATGCTGGGGCGTCTGCGAACCCGCCAGTTTGCTCAATCTCGGCCCACTCCGTTCCGGCGCATGATCCCGAACATGCTGACGATGCTGGGGCTCTGTGCCGGTCTGACGTCTATCCGGTTCGCGATCGAGGGCCGGTTCGGGGCCGCGGTCGTCGCTATTGGTATGGCCGCATGCCTCGATGGGTTGGATGGACGGATTGCCAGGCTGTTGCACGCCACCTCTCGTTTTGGAGCGGAGTTCGACAGTCTGTCAGATTTTTTATGTTTTGGTGTGGCGCCTGCCTTTGTTCTCTACCTCTGGAGCATGCAGAGCTGGCATGGCTACGGATTTGTGCCTTGCGTGATGTTTGCCGTGTGCATGGCGCTGCGGCTGGCACGTTTCAACGCGCAACTGGATTCACCCCATCCTGCCTACCCGGGCGAATTCTTCGCCGGCGTGCCGGCTCCGGCCGGCGCGGTGTTGGCGTTGTTTCCGCTGTTCGTTGGGCTGGAGGGGCGCGCGCTTGGTTTGCCGGCGCTGGAGGCCATTGCGCGGCACCCAACCTGGAGCGGGATCAGTCTGGCCGGGACAGCATTGCTGCTTGTCTCAACGCTGCCGGTTTGGAGTTTCAAGAATGTGCATTTGAGCCGTGGCGCAATCCTGCCGATTTTGCTGGCAACTGGGTTCTACGCGGCTTTCCTGGTGGCGGATCCTTGGATGGCTTTGGCTTTGGCTGCTGTGATCTATCTCGCCATGCTTCCCTTCAGCCGCCGCGATTTTCGACGCACCATTGTCAGGACTGCGACGCGGCGACCAGAATCCTAAATTTCTCCGTGCCGGGGGTCAGCCGGGGTCTTGCCTTAAGATCTGCGAGTCCGGTAAACCGTTCCAGAGGCAATGAAATCGGCGATCTCCTGTTCTGAAAAGCCGTGCCGAAGCAGGACGTCGTCGGTGTCCTGCGCAAACAATGGAGGTGCCGTGCGGATTCCGCCAGGCGTGCGTGACAGTTTGATTGGCGTGCCAAGCCCACGGTAGCCACCGAGCTCGCTTACCATGCCACGCACGACCGTATGGGGTGCCGCCATGGCTTCATCGACAGCCAGAACCGGACCAGCCGGTAAGCCAGCTCGAATCAGTCTGTCGCATAAGGCATAGCCATCCAGCATGCGGAAGACCTCGGTAAGCTGTTCGGTCAATGCGTCACGGTTGATCAGACGAAGACCATTGCTGGTGAAACGGCCGTCCTGCGCCAAGTCGGGGCGTGAGATCTGCGCGCAGAATTTTCGGAACTGGCCGTCGTTGCCAATGGCAATAAATATCTCACACGTTGCCGTTTGAAACTTGTCGTAAGGTGAAATGTTCGGATGGGCGTTGCCAGGCGGCGTCGGCCGCTTGCCGTTCAGGAAAAAGTTGGCGGCCTGTGGATGTAACAAGGCCATTCCGCAATCGTGCAGGGTCATGTCGAGATACTGTCCCCGCCCCGATGTCTTCCGCTCGTGAAGCGCCATCAGGATCCCGATGGCCGAATACATGCCCGTCGCCAGATCGACAATTGGCGTCCCGAGCCGCAGCGGTCCGGTCTGAGGGTCGCCGTTCACGCTCATAAGTCCAGTCATGGCTTGTAGGATCGCATCATACCCAGGTAACCCGCCGAGTGGGCCATCGGCACCGAACCCGGACACTCGGCAATGCACCAAGCCTGGGAAGTTTGGAGCAAGGTCAGTCTCGTAGCCAAGCCCCCACTTCTCCATTGTCCCGGGCTTGAAGTTTTCGATCAGCACGTCTGCCCCCTCAAGCAGGCGACGTAATACTTCCCGGCCCTCGGGGCGCCCGAGGTCGAGCGCGATGCCCTGCTTGTTGCGGTTGACCCCGATGAAATAGCTAGCGTTTCCATCGAGAAAGGGCGGCCCCCACTCCCGTGTTTCATCGCCCTGTGGCGGTTCGACCTTGATCACTTCCGCGCCGTGGTCCGAAAGGATCATTGTGCAATACGGCCCGCCAAGGACACGCGTAAGGTCGATCACCTTTAGTCCATGCAGAGCCCCCGGGGAGATTGCGGTCATCCTTCGTGCTTCCTTCCTTCAGACCGCGGCAGGCCCGGGGTTCATGGGACGTTGCTCTTAGCATGCCACTTCGCAACGTTACGGTTGTGTTCATCGAGCGTGCTGGCGAAGGCGTGGCCGCCGTTTCCATCCGCGACAAAAAAGAGGTCGTCCGAATTCAACGGCTGCGCAACGGCCTCAATGGAGGCGAGTCCAGGACTCGCAATTGGCCCTGGGGGCAATCCTTTATTGGCATAGGTATTGTAGGGGTTGGCGAGCGACAGATCAGTCCGCGTCAATCCTTTATCAGAAGAACTTAGACCGCCGCTGGTCGCATAGGCCACCGTAGGGTCCGATTGAAGGCGCATTCCCAGTCGGAGTCGGTTGAGAAATACCGCTGCAATATGTGGACGTTCTTCGGGTCTTGCCGTCTCTCGTTCTATAATGCTTGCCAGAACCAGCAACTCGCGAGGCGACGCGAGTGCAACACTCGGTGCACGTGTCGCCCAGGCTTGAGCCAGTGTCCGATCCATCGCAGCGCGGGCTCGCTCGACCATCGTGCTTCTCAAGGTGCCAAACGTGAAGGCGTAGGTCTGAGGGAGCATCTCGCCTTCCTCAGGAACAATTGTATCACCGGCAAGAGCCTCGGTCCGATCGAGCAGAAGGGCGATCTGGGCCGCGGTAAGGCCTTCGGGGATGGTCAGCCTGTGCTGAACTGGACGGCCGGCCCGAAGGATAATCAAAACTGCCTGCAGACTGGCGTGCTCAGGAAAAGTGAACTCACCCGCGCGTAGCGGGCCCTTGCCGGAGGTTACGATCGCAGCGATCCGAAATATCCATGAGGCGTCTATCACGCCTTGCTGTGTCAGAATTTCTCCGACCTGTTCTGGCCCACCCCGCGGCACCTGGATGGCGCGTGTGGCCTTCAGGGGCCCCGGACCGATATAACGCTGCAGCCCGAGAAAAGCTCCGCCGCCGGCAATTAACGCCAGAGTGACGATCGTCACCACAATCCGAAGGAGCCAGCGCACGGCGCCAACTCCGCTCAGGCGGCCCGCTTAAAGATAATCGAGGCGTTGGTCCCGCCGAACCCGAAGCTGTTGGACAAAACGACGTCGATTTTCCGCTGTTGCGCTGTGTGCGCCACCCGATCGATGACCGTTTCGCGTGACGGATTATCAAGATTGAGTGTAGGCGGCGCCACCTGGTCGCGCACAGCCATCACCGAGAACACGGCCTCGATCGCGCCGGCTGCGCCTAGTAAATGTCCTGTCGCGGATTTGGTCGAGGACATGGCAATTCGCTTTGCGTCGTTGCCGAAGAATCGCTCGACAGCCTCGAGTTCGAGATCGTCACCGAGCGGCGTCGATGTGCCATGTGCATTGATATAGTCGATCTCGTCGACGTTGATGCCGCCGTTGCGCAGGGCCGCCTTCATGGCGCGAAAGGCACCGTCATGGCCATCCGCGGGCGCCGTAATGTGGTGCGCGTCACCCGACAGCCCGTAGCCGCTGACCTCGGCGTATATCGTCGCACCTCGACGCTTGGCGTGCTCGTATTCCTCGAGCACGACGACGCCGGCGCCTTCTCCCATCACGAAGCCGTCGCGATCTTTGTCCCAAGGACGCGACGCCCGCGCTGGCGTGTCATTGAAAGCGGTCGACAAGGCCCGTGAGGCACAAAACCCTGCAATGCCGATTCTATTGACAGCCGATTCAGCGCCGCCGGCGACCATCACGTCTGCATCACCAAGCTGGATCAACCGGGCAGCATCCCCGATCGCATGGACACCGGTGGCACAGGCCGTCACCACCGAGTGGTTCGGTCCCTTGAAGCCATAGCGGATAGAAACATGACCGGATGCCAGGTTGATCAGGGCAGACGGGATGAAAAATGGGGACAAGCGCTTGGCTTTGCCCTCATGAAGGAGGATCGAGGCCTCGTAGATCGTCTCGAGGCCACCAATGCCGGAGCCAATCATAACGCCGGTCGCGCAGCGCTCTTCCTCGGTCTCTGGTGTCCATCCGCTGTTCTCGACAGCCTCTGCCGCCGCAACCAGCGCATATTGAATGAATCGATCCATCTTCTTGATGTCTTTAGACGGGATCCATTCCGCCACATCAAGCTTATGATCGGCCTTGGTGCCGCGGGGAATTTGTCCGGCTATCTTGGCCGGCAGATCAGCCGTGTCGAAGGATTGGATGGCAGAGATGCCGCTATCGCCCGCCAGCAGGCGCTGCCAGACGTGGCCGACCCCCAGACCTAAGGGACAGGCAACGCCCATGCCAGTGACGACCACACGCCGCATCTCCGCCATCCTTATACCACCTCTCGACACGTCAGCTTCGATCGATCAGGCCGCCGGGTTCTTGGCGGTGATGTACTCGATCGCGTCCTTCACAGTGGCGATCTTCTCAGCTGCGTCCTCAGGAATCTCGACACTGAAGGCTTCCTCGAAGGCCATCACCAGCTCAACGGTATCAAGGCTGTCGGCGCCCAGATCGTCGATGAACGATGCGTCAGGGGTCACCTTCGCCTCTTCAACACCCAAATGTTCGACAACGATCTTTTTCACACGATCAGCAATATCGCTCATGTCAACTCAACTCCTGCCTGCCCGTTCCGTTTACGATTTCATCCCGACCTTGGCCCCGCCTCGCGGATGCCAGAAGCTGGAGGGACCGTGGTCCGTCCCGCCAAGCCCGATCCGAAAGAAGCCGGCGGCGCTTAGCATGAATTTGTCACATACACCAATTGCGCCATTGCGCATGGCGTCGTGGTTCAGACCATCGCCATGCCGCCGTTGACATGGAAAGTGGCACCGGTCACCCAGCTCGCCTCATCGCTTGCCAGATAAACCACCGCGTTGGCGATGTCGGAAGGCTGTCCAAGTCTCCCAAGCGGAATAGACTCAGTCAGCTTCACCTTTTGTGTCTCACTGAGAGCATCTGTCATTGGGGTCTCGATAAATCCGGGTGCCACCAGATTGACCGTGACCCCGCGTGACGCCACTTCCGCCGCCAGAGCTTTTGTCATGCCGATCATACCGGCCTTGGCTGCGGCGTAATTGGCCTGGCCAGCATTGCCGGTCGTACCGACGATCGATCCAATCCCGATGATCCGTCCCGCCCGCCGGCGCAGCATGCCCTTGAGGGCTGCGCGGCAGAGGCGGAATGGTGCCGTCAGATCGACGTCGATAACGGCCTGCCAGTCTTCGTCCTTCATGCGCAGTGCGAGCATGTCACGCGTCAGGCCGGCGTTGTTCACAAGGATATCCAGCGGACCCGCAGCTGCTTCAGTATCTTTGATCAGCGTGTCGGAGGCATCGACCGACCGGAGATCTGCGGGACACACATAAGCCCGGTCCCCAAGCGAATCTGCCAGTTGCTGCAGCGCGTCAATGCGGGTCCCAGACAGGACCACAGCCGCTCCCTGGCTGTGCAAGGACCGTGCGATTGCCGTCCCAATGCCGCCTGATGCCCCGGTGACCAAGGCCGTCTTGCCATCCAGCCGAAACATTGTTTGTCCCAGTACCTAAAGTGTCTTGAGAAACGCTTCGATATCGCCCGGGGAACCGATCGATGAACAAGTGGCATCCGGCGCGATCCGGCGGATGAGTCCGGTAAGAACCTTGCCGGCACCCAGCTCGACAAAGCTGTCGATCCCCATTGCCACCATGGCCAAAACGCTTTCTCGCCACCGGACAGTCGCCGTCACCTGGTCAACGAGAAGCCGACTGATCTCGGAAGGGGCGGTCACTTTGCCAGCCGTCACGTTCGCGACCAGCGGTACAATCGGACTGCGCGGTGCGTTGGTGCCCAGTGCCTCCTCCATCGCCGCTGCGGCCGGGCCCATCAATGCGCAGTGAAACGGCGCAGACACCGGCAGCAGCATCGCCCGTTTCACACCCCGCGCCTTTGCAATGTCGATCGCCCGCTCGACGGCCGTCCGGTGGCCAGAGATGACGACCTGGCCGCCGCCGTTGTCGTTTGCCGGCTGCACGACATCACCGTCGGCCGCCTGGGCGCATATTTCAGCGGCCAGGGCCATTTCGGCGCCCAGCAACGCAGCCATCGCGCCCACTCCAGGTTCGACAGCCTTTTGCATGCTTCGGCCCCGAAGACGCAGGAGCGTCGCCGCCTCTGCCGCCGTAAAGCTGCCAGCGGCCGCAAGGGCGCTGTATTCACCGAGTGAGTGCCCAGCCACCACAACAGCTTTGTCCGGGAGCTGAAATCCGCCGTCCCGCTCCAATGCGCGGAGAACCGCCAAGGAATGCGCCATCAGCGCTGGCTGGGTGTTCTCAGTGAGCGTCAGATCCTCGGCTGGCCCTTCGAACATCAGCTTGGACAGCTTCTGGCCCAAGGTGTCATCGACTTCCTCAAAGACCTCTCGGGCAGCGGCGAACGCAGCCGCGAGATCGCGGCCCATGCCGACCGACTGGCTGCCCTGACCAGGGAAGATGAACGCGTGAACCGCCATGACGTCTCATTCCACCGAACGTGGCGGGCGGTATCATGCTGCGCCACAATTCTGTCAATGTGTTGACGATCTCCCATAGTGTTGCTGCGGTGTGCACCGGCGTGACACTCTTTCCTTGCTCGCCGCCAGATCCTGTGTATAACCCCGCGCTTCCCTGCCAGGGGGCGGCATCCCTTGGCTATGCCCGAACGCCGATGGTGGCGTCGTGTCCAGACCCGGACGCTGGGCTGAATGAACCCGAAGGGAGATGTCATGCCTTTATATGAAACCGTCATCATTGCGCGCAATGATGTGACGCAGCAGCAGGTTGAGACGATCGTCGATAGCCTCACAGGGGCCATGGACACGGAGCGGGGTATCGAACCCGGCGCCGAAGGAACCGTGGTTAAAAAGCGTGAGTACTGGGGCCTACGCGGGCTCGCCTATCGCATCAAGAAGAACCGCAAAGGGCATTATATGCTTCTCGGTCTTGATGCATCGCCCGTCTCGATGACCGAGATGGAGCGCCAGCTCCGTTTGAACGAAGACATTCTGCGGTTCATGACCGTGAAAGTCGAAGCCATCGACGCGGAAGCGCCAAGCGCAATCCTCTCGCGCAAATCCGACGACCGCGAGCGCGGCTTCCGTGGCCCGAAGCCGGCCGGTCGCTTCGAGAGCGGGCGCAAGCGTGGTTTTGACGATCGTGAAGAATACCGCGCCCGTGACGATGGTGGTCCGCGCGAAGACTTCGGCGGCCGCGACGGCGGCTTCAACGCCGGCATGGAGGAATAAGAGTTATGTCCGACAATGCTGATTCAAACCTGAACCCGGCCGCACGCCGCTCCGCCGTGGGCGCACGCCGTCCGTTCTACCGCCGCCGCAAGTCCTGCCCGTTCTCCGGCCCGAACGCACCGAAGATTGACTACAAGGATGTGCGACTGTTGAGCCGCTTCCTGTCGGAGCGTGGGAAGATCGTGCCGAGCCGCATTACTGCGGTTTCTGCGAAGAAGCAGCGCGAACTTGCACAGGCCATCAAGCGCGCGCGCTTCCTGGCTCTCCTCCCCTACATCGTGAACTGAGGAGACGGATCATGGCCGTTGTTGATCTGATTCTGCTCCAGCGCGTCGAAAAGCTCGGGCAGATGGGCGATCTGGTGAAGGTAAAGCCGGGCTATGCCCGCAACTACCTCTTGCCGCAGAGAAAGGCGATCCGCGCCAACAAGGACAACGTTGCAAAATTCGAGCAGCAGCGTGTGCAACTCGAGGCGTTGAACATCAAGCGTCGCGAAGAGGCGGAACGGATCGCCGAGCGCGTGCAGGGGCTGTCCGTCATCATCATTCGCCAGGCTGGCGAGTCGGGCAGCCTCTACGGCTCGGTCAGTTCGCGTGACATCGCTGATGGTTGTGCTGTTGGCGGTCTGACGGTGAACCGCTCGCAGGTGATCCTGCAGACGCCGATCAAGTCGTTGGGGCTTACGACAGTTCGCGTTGTCCTGCATCCGGAAGTCTCGATGCCTGTCGTGGTGAACGTCGCCCGTTCGCTCGAAGAGGCCGAGAAGCAGGCGCGCGGCGAGCGTGTGGTCGGTGAGGCGGAAGAGGAGATCACGCTGGAGGACGATATCCAGCTGTTCGATCCGAACGCGGCGCCTGGCGATCTGGGCTAAGGCCGCCCTGTACCCGAGCCTGGCCATGCCCGTTGAGGGCATGGCCAGGCTGGTCAGGCAGAGGCGCTAGGGAGCAGCCGAACCTGGCGCAATGGCAACTCCATTGAGCAGACTCCGATAGATAGCAACATAGCCGTCGGCCATTCGTGATGCAGACCAGCGCGTCTCGAATTGCCTTCGGATTGCCGTTCGATCAAGCTGATCGAGCAGATTGCACGCCATCACTGCCTGATCGACGGTATCGACGATGAAGCCAGTGACTCCATCGTCGACAACCTCGGGCACTGACCCCTGCGGGTAGGCGATGATCGGGCAACCACATGCCATCGCTTCGATCATGACCAATCCGAACGGTTCAGGCCATGCGATTGGAAACAGCAGTGCCCTCGCTCCCGAGAGAAATTCTGGCTTTTCGGCGTCGCCAATCTCTCCGATGAATTTCACCAGGCCGCCGACAAGCTTGTTCGAGACAACCCGATCGTAATACTCCTGGTCCTCGGCGCCGATCTTGGCCGCAACGTAAAGCGGTGTGTTGCATCGTTCTGCAATGCTGATCGCGTCCTCAATTCCTTTTTCCGGTGAAATCCGGCCGAGGAAGGCAAAATAATCCCCAGTTTCGTCCACAGCTTTTCTGGGCCGAGGGCGCAACAAATTAATGGGCATGCCATGCAGCACGGTGCCAACCCAGTTCAGCCCGGGCGCCGGCAGGCGCTGGTTGTTCGAGATCGAGACCAAAGGCGCTTCGGGGAAAATCCCGTAGATGGATGGGACAAAATCGCGATCCATTCGGCCATGGAGCGTTGTGACGAAGGTCGTGCCCAACCGGCTGAACACGGGCATAGGGTGAAAATCGATGTGTGAATGGAGCACGTCGAACTCGTGCGCCCGCCTAGCTATCATTTCGATCATTCTGGCGTAAGGCGCTGTATTGGCTTCGAAATTTGGCACAAACCGCTGTGCGTGCGGCACCACCGGGATGAGCCTGGCTCGCGTTTGGCTGTCACCGCTTGCAAATAGGGTCACGTCATGGCCCTGGTCCACAAGCGCCTCGGTCAACCATGAAACGACGCGCTCGGTGCCGCCGTAACGGGCTGGAGGGACGGTTTCGAACAACGGTGCGATCTGGGCGATTCGCATAGGATCCTCTTGGTTGGCACGGGTAAAATCTCTCGCTCGCGTGGCAACGCGTTGGCGCAAGCGTCCTCCCTATCCACACATATCCACAGCGCGGAGGGCAGCGCGACAAGCTATGGTGGGTGTCACATGAACAAGCCAACCGCAAACTCCCCGCTGCTGGGCCTGTCCCAGCGTCTTCCCCCCTCGAACCTCCAGGCGGAGCAGGCTCTCCTGGGCGCCCTACTGGCCAATAACCGTGCCTACGAGCGCGTGGCCGAGTTTCTGTTGCCAGATCATTTTGCCGATCCCCTGCACGGCCGCATCTACCAGTCTGTCCAGCGGAGGATCGAGCGACAGGAATTGGCCGACGCCGTCACGTTGAAGGCCGAATTTGAACATTCTGGCGTTCTGGACGAGGTCGGCGGCACAAGCTATCTGGCACAGCTGCTAACGGCGATGGTCGGTATCATCAACGCAGGAGATTACGGCCGCGCTATCTATGATGCATGGCTTTGCCGGCAGCTGATCGATGTTGGTGAAACGCTGGTGAACAATGCGTTCGGCGCCCAACCCGAGCTCGATGCGACGGCGCAGGTCGAGACTGCGGAGCAAGCGTTGTTTAACCTCGCCGCCAAGGGTGGCAATGACGGTGGCTTCATCTCGTTCGAGGCGGCGCTGACCGCTGCGATCGAAACGGCAGGCAAAGCGTTCGTCAATCGCGGCGGTGTGACTGGACTATCGACAGGCCTGCGCGATCTCGATCAGCGCACGGGCGGGCTACATCCCTCCGACCTGCTGATCCTCGCGGGCCGCCCAGGGATGGGCAAGACGGCCTTGGCCACTAAGATCGCTTTCGGCGCCGCAGAATCCATCTTGGCTCGGGCGCGCGCCAAGGGCCCGGACGTGGTGCCTGACGCCACGGTGGCGGTGTTTTCCCTCGAAATGAGCGCTGAGCAGCTTGCCGCCCGTCTGCTGGCGGAGAATGCGAGGGTTTCTGGCGACAGGATTCGGCGTGGCGACATCGGCCAGAAGGATTTCGACCGCTTCGTCGAAGTCAGCAAGAAGCTACAATCGCTGCCGCTGCAGATCGACGACACGCCAGCCATCACGCTATCTGCCATGCGAACCCGTTGCCGCCGGCTGCAGCGCACAAAAGGGTTGGCCATGGTGGTCGTGGATTATCTCCAGCTGATGCGTCCCGCCGCGGGCTCAAAGCCAGAAAACCGGGTCCAGGAGGTCAGCCAAATTACCCAGGGTCTCAAGGCGATCGCCAAAGAGTTCGGCGTGCCGGTCCTGGCGCTGTCGCAGTTGTCCCGCTCGGTGGAAAGCAGAGAGGACAAGCGACCTATGCTGTCAGATTTGCGCGAGTCGGGTTCGATCGAGCAAGATGCAGACGTTGTGATGTTCGTGTATCGGGAGGAATATTACGAACAGAACCGCGAGCCAAAGCATAAGCCTGGGCTGTCGGATGAAAAATTCCATAAAGACATGGATGAGTGGAAGGCCAATATGGAACGGATCCATAATCGTGCTGAGCTGTTGATCGAAAAGCAGCGTCATGGTCCGACTGGCAAGATCGATCTCTTTTTTGAGGGCGAATACACACGCTTCGCGGATCTTGACCTCCATCATGGCGGCCACGACGCTGACTGAGGCAGACAGCGGAGCGATCCTTGAAATCGATCTCGCGGCGATCGTCGCCAATTGGCAGGATCTGAGGCAGCTTCATGCCGGCCCGGTTGCAGCTGTCCTGAAGGCAGACGCCTATGGGCTTGGTGCATCGCGGGTTGGGTCGGCTTTGAGCGAGGCTGGGTGCCAACACTTCTTCGTGGCCTTGCTTGGTGAGGCGCTCGCGCTACGACCGTTTGTCCCTGGCGCGATGATCGCAGTTCTGAACGGCGTGATTCCTGGAACGGAGACCTTCTACCTCGAGCGTGACATCACACCGGTTCTGGCCTCTTTGGACGACATCAAGCGTTGGAAACCTTACGGGGGTCACCCAGCAATCTTGCATGTCGATACCGGGATGTCCCGGCTCGGGCTCGACCAACGCGAGATCGACATCGTGGCAACTGAACCTGAACGCCTTCATGGGATCGCGCTTCGCTACGTCATGACGCACCTCGTATCGGCCGAACTTCCTGAAGACCCGCTGAACCACGCACAGCACCGGCGCTTCATGGCAGCCAGAAAACGCCTTCCGGAGGCGCCTTTCAGCATCGCCAATTCCTCAGGGATCTTTTTGGGTCAGGATTTTGTATCCGATCTCGCGCGCCCAGGGGCTGCCATCTATGGTTTGAATCCAACGCCACATCTGCCCAACCCGATGCGCTGCACCGTCCGTCTGACAGCACGGGTCGCGCAAGTTCGGCACATCGCGGCAGGTGACAGTGTTGGTTACAACGCCACATGGATCGCGACCCGCCCAACCAGGATTGCGACGATCGGCGTCGGATATGCAGATGGCTGGGCCAGGGCGCTGTCGTCTCGCGGCCATGCGACTTTTGACGGCAAGCCGGTGCCCCTGGTAGGCCGTGTGTCCATGGACCTCACCACATTCGACGCGACAGACCATCCATTGCTCGCCGCGGGACAATGGCTCGAACTACTCGGCCCCGGGTTGCCGCCGGACGACGTCGCACACGATGCCGACACCAACGGTTACAATATTCTGACCTCGCTGGGGCGCCGCTATCATAGGGTCTATGGCACATGAACGGTCTGCTTGATGCGATGGCCCTGATCGGGCGAACACTATTCGGCGCCTGCCTCGCTGCCGGTCGGCTGGTCCTGTTTGCGATCAGCGGGATCAGCCATGTGGTCAGACCGCCATTTTATGGGCGCATGTTTCTTCGCGCCTTCATCGAGATCGGCTATTTTTCACTGCCTGTTGTGGCGCTGACCGCTGTGTTCACCGGCATGGTATTGGCCCTTCAAAGCTCGACCGGGCTGTCGCGCTTCTCGGCCGACTCGGCAGTGGCGAGCCTGGTCGTTTTGTCGGTGACGCGTGAACTCGGCCCGGTCCTGGCGGGGTTGATGGTGGCCGGCAGGGTCGGTGCCGCGATCGCGGCCGAGATTGGCACGATGAGGGTGACGGATCAGATCGACGCGCTGTCGACCCTGTCCACCAACCCGATGAAATACCTCGTCGCACCTCGGTTGCTCGCCGGCCTCATCGCGCTGCCGCTGCTCGTTGTGGTTGCCGACATTTTGGGCGTCCTGGGCGGATTCATCATCGCGACCGTCAAGCTGGGTTTCAATTCGGAGCTTTATTTGGCCAATACGTTGAACTTCATTCAAACCGACGACGTCGTGTCCGGGCTCGCCAAGGCAGCGGTATTTGGTGTTTTGATCACGTTGATGGGCTGCTATCAAGGCTACAACAGCAAGGGCGGCGCCCAAGGCGTCGGCGCCGCGACAACCTCGGCAGTCGTCGCGGCCTCTGTTCTTATCCTGGCCTTCGATTACGTTCTCACCGAACTGTTTTTCGCACGATGAACGACGCTATTCCGAAGATTCGGCTCCGCGGGCTTTGTAAGTCCTTCGGCACCAAACTTGTGTTGGATGGCATCGACCTCGACATTGCGCCGGGCACCTCAATGGTGGTGATCGGCGGATCTGGATCAGGGAAGTCGGTATTGCTCAAATGCATTCTTGGGCTTATCGAGCCGGATACAGGCACAATTGAGATCGATGGCGTCGATCTGCTTCACCAGGATCGTCGCGGCCGTGATGAGACGCGCAGCCGTATCGGCATGTTGTTCCAGAACGGCGCTCTGTTCGACAGCCTGCCGGTCTGGGAGAATGTGGCATTCGGTTTGCTCGCACAGAACCGCTGCACACGTGCTGAGGCTCACGCAAAAGCCAGCGAGGTGTTGGCCCAGGTTGGTCTTGCACCCAACGTCGGGGACATGTCGCCGTCTGAACTGTCGGGCGGCATGCAAAAACGTGTGGGTCTGGCACGTGCGATCGCGGCCCAGCCCGACATCCTGTTCTTCGACGAACCCACAACGGGCCTCGACCCGATCATGGGAGCGGTGATCGATGGGCTGATCGTCGACTGTGTCAAACGCCTGGGCAGCACCGCTGTTGCCATCACCCATGACATGGCGAGCGCCCGGCGGATCGGCGACCGGGCAGCGATGCTGTTCAAAGGGCGAATTGTCTGGCAAGGCCCGGCCACAGACTTGATGCACACGGGCAACCCCATGGTGGATCAGTTCACTCACGGTGAGCGTGAGGGACCGATCCAGATGGAGTTGCGGAAATAGGCAAAAGTCAGTGCGAGAAGCGCTCGGCCGCGACCGAGGGGCGACGCTCAGCCCAGGAAGATATTGATCGCCTCAAGCACGATCCCGAACACTGCGATCAGCGCAGTAAACGGAAAGACATACTTTCCCAGGAACTCTTCATTGCTCTCAAGCCAAGCCATCAGCTGCTTCGGCGCCTTTTCCAGAACCTCGGCACCGCCGACAGCGGCGTTCGCGGTGAGTGCCACAAGGCCGAGCACACCTATCCCGATCAGCGGCCCGAAGACGGACCACATGCGCGCGCCGCCGGCCAGAAATATGAACGATGCAGCCATTAAGCCAATCGCGCCGGCGGTTCCGAAAGTCGCCATGCGACTGTTGCTCGCCTCCGGATCATTGCGACCCCGGGTCTCCAGATGCCGCTGCATCGCGGCAATGACAAACGCTCCGGACATCAGGAAAAAACCAAGATTTTGCACCGCGGGCACTCCTCATCGCACGATGGACCAGTCTCGTCGCGAGGCCCACCGTGACACAACCCCTTCCCGCTGAGAATAGGTTTGGAGTTCGAATGGCAACGCGCCCGATATCCCGTTTTGTCTGTACACAATGTGGCGCCGTGACCGGCAAATGGGCGGGCCGGTGTGAGACCTGTGGCGAATGGAATTCTGTCGCCGACGAGACTGTCGAAGCAGCCCCGGGTCTGACCGCCAAGCCCACCAAGAGCAATAACCGCAAGATTACCTTCACTGACCTTGCCGGTTCAGCCGCGCCCCCACAGCGGACGCCGACAGGCATCGCCGAGTTGGACCGCGTGCT
This sequence comes from uncultured Rhodospirillales bacterium, assembly GCA_903873995.1. Taxonomy (GTDB): domain Bacteria; phylum Pseudomonadota; class Alphaproteobacteria; order Acetobacterales; family Acetobacteraceae; genus CAIQQQ01. Next base: position 1,875 of record CAIQQQ010000344.1, on the reverse strand, counting down.
GGGTGGGGGGCTTGTGCCAGGGTCGGCGATCCTGCTCGGCGGCGATCCGGGTATCGGTAAGTCAACCATTCTGCTGCAGGCGGCTGCAAGTCTCGCCGGCGCGGGTCAGCGCGTGCTCTACATCTCGGGGGAGGAGGCGGTCGAGCAGGTTCGCATGCGTGCACGTCGGCTGGGCCTGACCGGATCTCCCATGGAACTCGCTGCCGCCATCAATCTGCGTGACATCATCGCAAGCCTGGAGACCGCATCCGGCGTGACTCTTGTGGTGATCGATTCGATCCAGACGATGTGGCTCGATCAGATCGACAGCGCGCCCGGCACGGTGTCACAGGTTCGCGCCTGCTCGTTCGAACTGATCCGCGCTGCCAAGACGCGAGGATTCGCGGTCGTCCTGGTCGGCCACGTCACGAAGGACGGCGCGATCGCCGGTCCGCGCGTTCTAGAGCACATGGTCGACGCTGTGCTCTATTTCGAAGGCGATCGCGGGCACCAGTTTCGTATTCTGCGCGGCGTTAAGAACCGGTTCGGCGCGACCGACGAGATCGGCGTCTTCGAAATGGGTGAGGCCGGTCTGTCGGAGGTTCCAAATCCCTCGGCGTTGTTCCTGGCCGAGCGCCGCGGCCATATCGCCGGATCAGCGGTGTTTGCTGGGCTTGAAGGGACTCGCCCGGTTCTCGTTGAGATCCAATGCCTGCTGGCAGCAAATCCTGGCGGATCTCCGCGGCGCTCGGTCATCGGCTGGGATGGTGGGCGGCTGTCTATGCTCCTGGCGGTTCTTGAGACCCGATGCGGGGCGAAGTTTCAGGCGACCGACGTCTATTTAAATGTGGCTGGCGGGCTGCGAATCACAGAGCCGGCCGCGGACCTTGCCGTTGCAGCAGCGCTTGTCTCTGCCGCCTCTGACATGCCGACCGATCCGGGAATGGTGTTTTTTGGAGAGGTCGGCCTGTCCGGCGAGATTAGGCAGGTAGCGCAGGCCGAGGCGCGCTTGAAGGAGGCAGAGAAGTTGGGTTTTGACGCCGCGTGCCTGCCGCGACGCGTGGCACGAGGCAATCGACCGCTGTCACCGCCCCCCGGTATTACGCTTCGCGAGATCGGCCATCTATCAGATCTCGTGGCCCGTTTCGCCAGCGCCGATGAAAAGACGAAGCCGCATGACAAGGCCTCGCCTGCGCCCGGCGCAACCAAGTCATCTTGATGACAGGGTGGCATTATGCCGATTTCACGCGATATATGCGGGAAACCAACACAGGGCAGACCACGTGAACTGGGTCGATCTCGCCATCATCGCCGTGATCGGATTTTCCGGCCTGCTTGCCTTCATGCGTGGCTTCGTCCGCGAGGCTATGGGGATTGGCGCCTGGGTCGGTGCTGTGATGTTCGCATGGTGGGCAACGCCGTTCGTTCGTGATCGATTTCACAACTGGATCACCAATCCGGATATCGCTGACCCCGCAGCAGCAGCCGCCATGTTCCTTGTCGGACTTCTCTTCCTTTCCGTGATCGCAGGCATGATAGGTTCCGTCGTTCGGGGATCGGTCCTCAGCGGCGTGGATCGAACGCTTGGGGTTGCATTTGGTTTTTTGCGTGGCGCGGCACTGGTCGTGTTCGCATACATCATTGCCGGCATGGTGGTGGTATCTGACAAATGGCCAGAGCCTGTTCTCCAGGCACGGGCTCTGCCGTTCGTCTATACCGGGGCTGCCTGGGTGGCATCTCAGATCCCAGAGCATTATCGCCCCACCATCACCCGGCCGCCGCCTGGACAGGGTGAGACATCGGTCGATGCACGTGACGCTTCACCCCATATCCCAGCGGTCAACCGCCCGTGATTCGTCAGGCCCAGGAGGCATCCGCAATGCCCAAAATTCACTT
>CAIQQQ010000343.1 GCA_903873995.1 uncultured Rhodospirillales bacterium | reverse complement strand
GTGCCGCCGCCGCGTCGTGCGGCCTCGATCAGTTCGCGGATCGTATAGCGTCCGGCCGGGTCTTTCAGGTCGAAGCGGTTCTGCCCCTCGATCTGCGGGGTCGGTGGCAGCACCAGAACCGTCCCGTCCGTCTTGTAGGCGAACAGGTAGCCGCTGCCGCCGCCGAAGCGCATGACGGAGATCGCATCGTGGAACATGGCCAGGGCCTGCTCATGCGTCATGGTGCCGGCCTGTTCGGCCTTGTGGAGCTTCTCTGCAACGCTGCGCCCGATTTCAACCAGGGATTGAAGACCGGCCAACCGCGCCTCGATCGCGTCGTCATACCGATGGCGCAGTTGGATGCCGATTCCGATCAGGAGGGCGAGGCCCGACAATGTCACGATCGTCAGCAGGCGTTGAGAGATCGATGACGCGCGAAAGAGGTTCATGTCAGGTCCAATGTTTGGCAATCGTGAGACACTGGGCTTGACAGGCTAAGGAGCAGTTAATCGGGGAACGTCCCAGCCTTGCGCCGGCCCGCCCGGCGCTGCCACTCTGCGCTTCGCAACAGGGCGGTGCTTTTGATGGACGGGTTCGATCTGGTGGTGCGCGGCGGCACGGTTGTGACGTCGTCTGACGTGTTTCGCGCTGATGTCGGCGTTGTGGGCGGGACGATCGCGGCCATTGGGCGCGATCTGCGCGGCGGGCGCGAGATCGATGCCGGCGGGCTTCTGGTGCTGCCGGGCGGGGTGGACACGCATTGCCATATCGAACAGCTGCAAAAGGGCGGCGGGGCCGATGAGGAGGGCTGGGTCTCAGGCTCAACCGCGTGTCTGGCGGGCGGCACCACCACGGTCGTGACGTTCTCGACTCAGTTCAAGGGCGCGGGCATCGCAGGGCCGCTGGCCGATTATCGGCGCCGGGCGGGTGCCGCGATGGTGGATTACGGGTTTCACCAGATCATCACCGATGCGACGGACGATGTGATCTGGCGCGAGATCCCTGAGGCGGTGGCGGCCGGTGTGCGCAGCCTCAAGGTGTTTCTGACCTATGACGCGCTGGCGCTGGACGACCGGGGGTTTCTGCGGGTGCTGGCGGCGGCACGGCGGGCGGGTGCGCTGGTGACGGTGCATTGCGAGAACTACGAGGCGATCCGCTGGCGGACCGAGGCGCTGCTGGCGGCGGGGCGGACGGCGCCAAAATACCATGCGTGGTCGCGCCCCAAGATGATCGAGCGGGAGGCTGCGCACCGGGCAATCGCACTGGCCGAGATGGTCGATCAGCCGATCCAGATCTTTCATGTCTCGTGCAGCGAGGTGGCGGAGGAAATCGCGCGGGCGCGGCATCGCGGGCTGAAGGTGTGGGGCGAGACGTGTCCGCAATATTTCACGCTCACGGCGGGCCATATGGATCGGCCGGGCTTCGAGGGGGCAAAGTTCATGTGTTCGCCGGCGCCGCGGGACGCGGCGGACCAGGCGGCGCTGTGGGAGGATATCAGGCGCGGGACGCTCGATGTGATCAGCTCGGATCATTCCGGCTGGTGCTTCGACGGGCCGCGCGGGAAGCAGGTGGCCGGCCGCGATGCGAGTTTCCGCGACATTCCCAACGGCGTGCCGGGGCTTATGGCGCGGCTGCCGATCATCTTCAGCGTGGGGGTGGCTGCGGGGCGGATCGACCTGCCGCACTTCGCGCGGCTGATCGCGGGCAATCCGGCGAAGCTGTTCGGGCTGGCCGGCAAGGGTGCGATCGTGCCGGGCAACGATGCGGATCTGGTGCTGTGGGACCCGGCGCGGCGCACCACTTTGACCCAATCGCTGATGCAGCATGCAATCGACTACACGCCTTATGAGGGGTTGGAGGTCACTGGTTGGCCGGTCGCCACGATCCGGCGCGGGGAGGTGGTGATGCGGGACAATCTGGTTCAGGCCGAGCCCGGCAGCGGACGCTATCTCGCGCGCGGGACCTATGATCTGATCCGCCCGACCGGCCGTCTGCCGGACGGGTTTGACGCCAGCGCATTCGCCTGAGGAGGTTTCATGATCACCGATGAGTTCGATCCGCTGGCCTATGTGACGGCGGTGGCACCGGCGATGGGGATGCGGTTCGCGCCCGAGCGGCTGGCGGTGCTGGCCGATGCGTTTACCCTGGTGGTGCGGGTCGGTATGCCCGCGCTGTTGCACCAGGTGCCGGATGAGGCTGAGCCCGCGCCGGTGTTCGTGGCATGAGCCTGCATCTGCTGACCGCGGGGGAGATCGCCTCCCTCATTCGAGACCGCCGCCTTTCCGCCACAGCGGCGGTGACGGCCGCACTCGATCGCATCTCGGCCCATGACGGGGCGGTGAACGCGTTCACCGAGGTGACGGCCGCGCGGGCGTTGGCGCGGGCTGGCGTGGTGGATGCGGCGATTGCGGCCGGCGAGGCGGTGGGGCCGCTGGCCGGCGTGCCGTTCGCGGCGAAGAACCTGTTCGATGTCGCGGGCAGCGTGACCCTGGCCGGCAGCGTGATCGAGCAGCGGCGGGCGCCGGCCACGCAGGATGCATTCGCGGTGGCGGCGATGGAGCGGGCGGGGGCAATCTGCGTCGGCTGCCTGAACATGGACGAGTATGCCTACGGCTTCACCACCGAGAATTCGCATTATGGGGCGTGCCACAATCCGCATGACCTTTCGCGGGTGGCCGGCGGGTCGTCTGGCGGATCCGGCGCTTCAGTGGCGGCGGGACTGGTTCCGATCAGCCTGGGGACGGACACGAACGGCTCGATCCGCGTGCCGGCGAGCCTGTGCGGGCTGTGGGGGATCAAGGCCACGTATGGGCGGCTGTCGCGAGCGGGCGGGGTGATGTTCGTGCCGAGCCTGGATCATGTGGGACCCTTCGCGCGCTCGGTGGGCGACCTGGCGCTCGCCTACGAGGCGATGCAGGGGGAGGATATCGAGGACCCGGCGCAGAGCTGGCGCGGGATGCAGCGGGTGTCAGGGGTGCTCCATGAGGGCGTCACGGGGCTGCGGGTGGCGCGGTTGGGCGGGCATTTCGCGCGGCATGGGCATGGGTATGTACAGGTGGCGGCCGATCGGGTGGCCGATGCGCTGGGGGCGCGTGCCATGGTCGAGATCGCGGATGCGGCGGCGGGGCGGGCTGCGGCGTTTCTGATCACGGCGGCGGAGGGCGCGAACCAGCATCTGGACGATCTGCGGACGCAGCCGGAGCGGTTCGAGCCGTTGACGCGGGACCGGCTGCTGGCCGGCGCGCTGCTGCCGGCGCAATGGGTGGTGCATGCCCAGCGGGTGCGCAGCCATTACCGGACGCATGTGATGGAACTGTTCCGGCATTGGGACATTCTGATCGCACCCGCCACGCCCTCGGTCGCCACGCCGATCGGGCAGGACATGCTGGAGGCGGATGGCCAGGTCGTGCCGCTGCGGCCGTCGTTCGGCGTCTATACCCAGCCGATCAGCTGCATCGGGCTGCCGGTGATCGCAGCGCCGTTGCAGGGGGTGGATGACGTAATGCCGGTGGGGGTGCAGCTGATTGCCGCACCCTGGGCGGAGGATGTGCTGTTTCGCGCTGCCGCCTTGCTGGAGCGCGAGGGGATCTGCGCCTCGGTCGTCGCACCTGGGTTTGTGTGATGGAGGTCAATCTTCCGGAGGTGCTGGCGGAGGTGACGGCGGCATTTTGGCAGTATGAGCGGGCGTTGATGGCAAACGACATCGCTGAGCTCGACGCATTGTTCTGGGATTCGCCGCTGACCATTCGGTATGGGGTTGGCGAGAACCTCTATGGGATCGAAGCAATCCGCGGGTTTCGGTCGGGGCGGGCGGTGGTCGATCTGGACCGCAATCTGGGGCGGACGGTGATCACGACGTTCGGGCGGGATTTCGCGACGGCGAGCACGCTGTATCGGCGGGTGGGGAGCGGGCGGACGGGGCGGCAGATGCAGAGCTGGGTGCGCACCGAAGCCGGGTGGCGGGTGGTGGCGGCCAGCGTGTCGGTGCTGGCGTTTGCCTGGGAGGATGAGGCCCCTTGATCGGCATCGATTGGGGCACCAGCAGCTTTCGCGCCTATCGCCTGGGCGCGGGCGGGGACGCTGTCGATTGGATGGAGACCGGCCAGGGCATTATGGCCGATCAGGACTTTGCCTCGGTGTTGATGGGGGCGGTTGGGAGCTGGCTTGACGAGAGCGGGCCGGTGCTGATGTCGGGCATGATCGGCAGCCGGCAGGGGTGGGTGGAGGCGGCATATCTCCCCTGCCCTGCTTCCGCTGCGGCGCTGGCGGGGGCGCTGGTGCGGGTGCCGTTTGCGAGAGCCGAGGTTTGGATCGTGCCGGGCGTGTCCGCGCGTGACGCGGCGGGCGTGCCGGAGGTGATGCGGGGCGAGGAGACGCAGATCGTCGGCGCCGCGGCGGATGGGCTGGTGTGCCTGCCGGGGAGCCATTCGAAATGGGCTCGGGTGGCGGATGGGCGGATACTCGGGTTTGAGACGTATCTCAGCGGCGAGGCGTTCGCTGCGATCCGGGATGGCACGATCCTGGGACGGATGATGGAGGCGGCGCCGCATGATCCGGACGCGTTCGCGGCGGGGGTGGCGCGCTCGGGGCAGGATGGGCATCTGCTGCACCATCTGTTCGGGGTGCGAAGCCTGGGGCTGTTCGGCGAGCTGGGAATGGCTGGGAGTGCTTCGTATCTGTCCGGGCTGTTGATCGGGCATGAGGTTCGGGCGGCGATGCGGGCGAGCGATCTTGTGACGTTGCTGGGGGCGCCTGGGTTGTGCGGGCTTTATGCCGCGGCGATCAAGATTCTGGGAGGGCTGGCTGTGATTGGGCCTGCGAATGCGGCGGCGCTGGGGTTGGCTGCGATCGGGAGGATGGCGGGATGGCGATGAGCGCTTGGCTGGGGCGCTGCCCGCTGGTGGCGATCCTGCGGGGGGTGCGGCCAGATGAGGCGGCCTCCATTGGCGACGTGCTGGCCGATGCCGGGTTCGCGATCGTCGAGGTGCCGTTGAATTCGCCGGAGCCGTTTCTGTCCATTCGGATGCTGGCTGAGCGGTTCGGGGATCGGATGCTGGTGGGCGCCGGGACGGTGATGACGCCGGACGAGGTGGCGCTGGTGCATGAAGCGGGGGGGCGGCTGATCGTGACGCCGCATGCGGCCGTGGATGTGGTGCGGGCGGCGAAGGCGTTGGGGATGCTGGCGTGCCCGGGGTTTGCGACGCCGACGGAGGCATTCGCGTTGCTGGCGGCGGGAGCGGACGCGCTGAAGCTGTTTCCGGCGGAGGCTTTCAGCCCGGCGGTGTTGAAGGCTGTGCGGGCGGTGTTGCCGCGGGGGACGCTGGTGCTGCCGGTGGGGGGGATTTCGGCTGCCAATATGGGTGAGTGGGTGGCGGCAGGAGCGGCGGGGTTTGGGTTGGGATCTGCGCTTTATCGGGCGGGGGATACGGCTGCGGTTGTGGCGGGGAAAGCACGGAATTTGCTGCAGACAAGCGCTTGAGATGTTTGATCCGCGATCTATTCTGTTTTCATTTAAGATACGGTTAACGATTTACAGTTAGTTTGGGGGACACTCTTGATGGCGATCTGAATATGGATGGGCCGGTCAAGTTCAGTGTCTCGCGGAGCGCCCAATGTTCAAACTGCTGGCATCAGATCGGTCCATGCAATCACATCTCGCAGCGCTCGATCGTTCGCAGGCCGTGATCGTCTTCACGCCCGATGGAGTGATCAAGCACGCCAATCAGAATTTCGTCGACGCCTTCGGCTACGCGCTTCCTGAGATCATCGGCAGGCATCACTCGATGTTCGTTGAGGAGAAGGCCCGCAAAAGCGCTGAGTATCTGGGCTTCTGGGCCTCGCTCAAGAACGGTGAAGCCCAGTCGCATGAATTCAAGCGGCTCACCAAGTCGGGTGTCGAACTGTGGATTCAGGGCTCCTATTATCCCATCCAGCGCCGCGGCAGAACGGTCGAGGTGGTGAAATACGCCACCGTGATCACCGCGCGCGTGCTCGCTGCAGCCGAAAACCGCGGACAGGTTGAGGCCATCAACCGGTCTCACGCGGTGGTTCATTTCGATCTCGATGGCAATATTCTTCACGCCAATGAGAACTTCCTGCGCGCGCTCGGCTATACGTCCGACGAAGTTACGGGCCGCCATCACAGCATGTTCATTGATCCTGACGAACGCCGCAGCGAGGCTTACCAGGATTTCTGGCGGCAGCTTCGCCAAGGCGAAGTTATGACTGCCACATTCCGCCGAATCGGCAAGGGTGGCCGCGAGGTATGGATCCGCGCGACCTACAACCCGATTTTGGGTCCTGACGGGTTGCCATTCAAGGTGGTGAAATTTGCCACCGACATCACCGGGGAAATCGTCGAACGCAATCGCCGCGATGCGGTGGGCCGCAATATCGGTCGTCATATCGGCGACGTGAGTGCCATGATCGCTGCCACAGACCATGAAGCTACGGAAGTCGCTGCGGCCTCGCTGCAAACGTCCGGCAAGGTCCAGGCCGTTGCAGCTGGTGCTGAGGAACTGGGTGCTTCCATTGGCGAGATCAGCCGCCGTATGAGCGAGGCGTCGCAGGCGACTCAGAGCGCCGTGCAGCAGGCCGACGCAACGAATGTCACCGTTGTATCGCTGCTGTCGGCCACCTCGCAAATTGAGCAGGTGGTTCAGCTCATTAATAAAATTGCAGGACAAACCAACCTTTTGGCGCTCAACGCCACGATCGAAGCGGCTCGCGCCGGCGATGCGGGCAAGGGCTTCGCGGTCGTTGCCAGCGAGGTCAAAAGCCTGGCCGCGCAGACCGCGCGCGCCACGGATGGCATTGCCGCTCAGATCGCCGGGCTGCAGGAGGCCACCGGCAAGTCGGTCGATGCGATCCGGCAGATCTCTGACAGGATTGCGGCACTTAACGAGATTTCGAGTGCCATCGCCGCGGCCGTCGAAGAACAGGACTCAGTCGCCCGCGAAATGTCCGCCAACATGCAGACTGCGGCTTTGGGAGTTGCCAGCATCACGAACAGCACTGGCCTGATCGCCGAAGCAACGCGCGCAGCGCGCAACTCGCTTCAGCGGGTTCAGGAGTCAGCCGCGATTCTGGCGGCCTGACATCGAGAACTTTGATTTGCCGCTGGCGTCGGATGCGTGAACGGCGCGAGGCCGAGCCATAAACCCTCTCCAAAATGGGTTTCGATTCCTCGATGATCGTAACGGCGTAGCAAGTAGGTCATGAATTGATTGGGTTAGGTGTTTGGTCCCGGGATGAGGTGACGCGGATTTATTTTGAAGATTTCTGGGCTTT
>CAIQQQ010000342.1 GCA_903873995.1 uncultured Rhodospirillales bacterium | reverse complement strand
TTATCCGACGGGTGATCCCGTCTGGTCGGATGACGCTGTAAGCGGATTTGTGGCTGCCTCGCTGTTGACCCGAGCTTTTTGCGCTCGTTAATCTGTTGACGGACGTCAATCAGAATGGTCTCAGAATGCCATCCACTCCCGAACAAGATGATTATGTCCACCACGTTTTTGGAGGGAGACATCCATCGACGTATCCGCCCGTTGGCAAGCCGCACGGGGCATCTGGGCAGAATGGCGAAGTGTCGGGCAGCTCGCGCCACGCGGGGCCGCGGGCGAGCAAGGCGACCTTCAGCCATGTTTTAAGGCATGACGCCAACACGCTCCTGCTGCTCGATGCGCTCGACAAGGGCAGGAAAAGATCGTCGGGCACGATTCAGGTCGATGGCAAGTCTATACCGATAAGGGAACTCGTGACGGATGCAGAGCAGCATCTGACGGCTTCGGCCAACAACATGATCCAGTACAACATCGCGACCAAGCGGCTGGCTGCGGACTACCCGCATGTGGCAGACCTTGCCGAGAAGGCGCAGACCGCACTCAATCAGGCCAAGGGCCAGACCGGGCACAGTTTTGCCAAGGCCTATGGCTTGCTGATCCAGGGGACCAACCTTGCCATGGAGGCAAGCGCGGACCTGAGCCGTTACCACGAACACGAGGATCAACGTGCCGCGGTGGCGATCGGGGCACTCAAGGTGACCAAGTTCGGCGCCTTCTGGGCCGGCAGCGTTGTTGCGATGATGGCGGGAGGCCAATATCTCGCCCTGGCGGTGAACGAACTCGAGGTCGGGGTCGACACCTTGGAGGATGCAAGAGTAGGCGAATTCGATTGGAAGAAGACCGCGATCGACGTGATCGTCGCTGCCGTGACAGCGGCCTATGGTAAAAAAATCGATGCGTATCTTGAGAAACAATACGAACCGATGGTGGCGGCGCTGGTCAAAAAGAATTTCGCGCACGACGCCATGAGCCCTGCCTGGGAGCAGGCCTACAAGGAACTGCAGGAGAAGGCTGAAGAAAGGATCGGCAAGCTTGTTGCCGGGATTGCCAATAAAATCGCCGAGGAGAGCGTCAAGAAGGTGCTGCACGACCTGTTCGCGGGTGAGGAAGGTGAGGTGAATCTCGCAACGGCCGCCGACAAACTGCAGAAAGGGCTGGCCCCGCATCTCGATTCCATTATCGGCGGGGAGATGCGCGCCGAAGCCAAGCTTTTGGCGAGGACAGCCGCCAGCACCCCGGGTGAGCACCGGCAGTTGAAGGAGCAGTGATCGGGCGGACATCATCTGCGGGAAAATGGACTGACAGGCTGACCGGGGCGGGATGATACAGTGTCGTCATTCAGAAATTCGCGAGGTGAGTTTTAGTATCAGTCTGTACTGGGTTCGACAGCTTGGAGGTCGGCTTTAATGAAATTTCGCCTTTGACTTGCAGGTGAGGACATTGGCGCATTTGGCCGGCCGGTCTGGATCGTATCCGGCGGCTGTGAACCGATTGGCACAGCAGATTGGCGTTATGACTTTGATGAGACGACCGCTGCGTTGTGAGAATGGATGATTTTCAGGGGTGCCGTCTTGACACAGGCGGGAACGGCGGTGGAGCAGCGCGATCCTGCCAGGCTACGTAATATTCCGTAGTTTCAAATGATCATCACCTATGTTCTTATTTTGTTCATGTTTTTGACCGGAACCTCTTCCAATACCGACCGGCAGGCGCTGACCCTTGATGTGATGGGTCGGGGCGTTGCTGCGCGGATTGTGTGTGGGGCGATGCAGGCTTTGTTGGTGCTGCTGTTTCGCGGGTGGGTGCTTCGGATCGAGCGGCAGTTGCTGGGGCTGCTGGAGCTGTTTCGGGCGGGGCTGCTTGGGACGCTGACGACGCTGCCGGGAGGTCGGGTTCGGGATGGGGTTGCGGGGCAAGGGTCGTCGCGCGGGTTCGGCTGGTGGTTGCCGCCGGTGCCGATGCCGGCCGCGGCGACCGGGTCTCGGATGATGGCCCCTCCGCCGGAGGCCGAGATGGTGGTGCTCGCGGGATCGACGCAGGTGCGATGGATGCTGGCGATGCAGCCGGCGATGCAACCGGCGGTATCGGGGGCTTGCTCGCCGACGATGGCTGCGCCGGCTCGGGCGGTTTGGGACGAACGAGATGTGGCGGTGGCGCCTGTGGCGGCCGGGTCGGTGGATCGGGTGGTCTGGCCTTTGTGTCGGGGGTCTCCGGGTTCAGCGTGTGGGGTTGATGATTGGCGAGCGTCCCTGCCCGGTCCGATTGGCCGGCGCGGGGCGAGGGTGTTGGCTCGGGTGCTCTTGACTTGGGGCGGTCGGGGGGCAGCATTGATCCTCAAGGCCGTGCCGAAGCCGGGGCCGTCTGGAGGATGCCATGATCGATCAACTCGCCATTCCCTGTCTGATCATGCGGGGCGGGACGTCCCGCGGGCCGTATTTTCACGCGGCGGATCTGCCGGGGGATGTGGCGACGCGGGACCGGATTTTGCTGGCGGTGATGGGGTCTCCGGATCTGCGGCAGATCGATGGGATCGGCGGGGCGGATACGCTGACCAGCAAGGTGGCGATCGTGTCCAAGTCCACGCGGCCGGGGGTGGATGTGGAATACCTGTTTGCGCAGGTGGATATCGGGCGGCCGATTGTCGATACGTCGCCCTCGTGCGGGAACATGCTGGCGGGGGTGGGGCCGTTTGCGATCGAGACCGGGTTGGTCGCGGCCGGGCCCGGGACGACGACGGTGGTGATCTTCGATGTGAACACCGAAAGCCGGATCGAGGCGGTGGTGCAGACGCCGAATGGGCGGGTGATCTATGACGGGGATGCCGCGATCGATGGGGTGCCGGGGACGGCAGCACCGATCGTGCTCAATTTTCTGGATGCGGTGGGGGCGAAGACAGGCGTGATGCTGCCGACCGGGCAGGTGTCGGAGATGATCGATGGCGTTGAGGTGTCCTGCCTGGATGTGTGCATGCCGATGGTGATGATGCGGGCGGCGGATCTGGGGCTCTCGGGCATCGAGGGGCGCAAGGAGATCGATACGAACACGGCGCTGCTGGCGCGGATCGAGGCGATCCGGCTGCAGGCGGGGGTTCGGATGGGGTTTGGCGATGTGTCCGATATGGTCATTCCCAAGGTTGGGCTGCTGTCGCCGCCGCGGGATGGGGGGTGCATCACGTCTCGCTATCTGACGCCGCACCGGTTGCATGCGGCGCATGCGGTGACGGGGGCGGTGTGCGTGGCGACGGCGTGTCTGTTGGAGGGGTCGATCGCTTATCCGATGGCCAAGAGGCCGGCGGGGAATCCGTGCACGATCTGGATCGAGCACCCTTCGGGACAGGCGGATGTGCGGATGGAGATCGCCGGCGGCGGGGAGAGCCTGGCAGTTGCGCGGGCGGGGGTGGTGCGGACGGCGCGGCCGATCATGCAGGGATCGGTGTTCGTGCCGCGGCGGCTTGATCCGTTGGCGGCGTGAGTGCCGCAGGTGCTGTTCGGGGGCGGCGGATCGCGCGGCTGGTTCTGGCGGCCGTCTATCTTGGGGCCGGCGTGCTGCATGTGATGCGGCCCGGGGTGTTCCTGGAGATCACGCCGGATTGGGTGCCGTATCCGCGTGACGTGGTGGTGGGCACCGGGGGGTGTGAGATTGCCGGGGCGATCGGGCTGCTGATCGGGCGGGTTCGATGGGCGGCAGGGGTTGGGCTGGCCTTGTATGCGGTGTGCGTGTTTCCGGCGAATATTCGCCACGCGATCTATGGGCTGCCGCCGGGGGAGGTTCAGCTTGGGTGGTGGTATCATGGGCCGCGGCTGGCGTTGCAGCCTGTGCTGGTGTGGTGGGCGTTGTTTGCCGGCGAGGTGATGTCTTGGCCGTTTTCGCGATCAGTGGCTCATGCCCAGGAGGCGCGGGAGGAATAGCGTGAGGCCGGGCCAATAGGTGATGACCAGGAGGAAGCCGATCATCGTCAGCAGCCAGGGGAGCACGGCGAGCGTGAGTTCGGTGATGCCCATCTTGGCGATGCCGGAGGCGACATAGAGGTTGAGGCCGACCGGCGGGTGGCACAGGCCGATCTCCATGTTCACGGCCATCATGATGCCGAAATGGGTGGGATTGACGCCGAGGCGGACGGCGACCGGGAACAGGATGGGCGCGAAAATGAGCACGATCGCCGAGGGGTCCATCACGTTGCCGGCGGCGAGTAGGATGAGGTTGCACAGCAGCAGGAAGCCCATCCAGCCGAAGCCCTGCACGCTCATCCAGTCCGCCATGCTTTGCGGGATCTGTTCGGAGACCATGAGGAAGGAGAACAGGACGGCGTTCGTCACGATGTAGAGGATCATGGCGGACATGGCGGCAGAGGACAGCAGGACCTTCGGCACGTCCTGGATCTTGAGGTCGCGGTAGACGAAGACGGCAACGATGAAGGCATAGACCGCGGCCATGGCGGCGGCCTCGGTGGGGGTGAACAGGCCGGCATAGATGCCGCCGATCACGATCATGATGAGGAACAGGCCCCAGAAACTGTCTAGGAAGGCGCGCCCGCGCTCGGCCCAACTGGCGGCCGGCATGCGGGGGTAGTCGTTCTTGTAGGCCTGCCACCAGGTGGTGAGGCCGAGCAGAATGGCGAGCGTGATGCCCGGGACGATGCCGGCGATGAACAGCTCGCCGATGGAGGAGGAGGCGACGCGATGCCCGTCCGGCCCGATCGGGTTCATGCCGGAGGTGGCGACGGCGTAGATGACGAGATTGATGGAGGGCGGAAAGAGGATGCCAAGGGCGCCGGAGGTGGCGATGACGCCGGCGCCGAAGCGCTTGGGGTAGCCCTGTTCCACCATTGCAGGCAGCAGGATGGAGCCGATCGCGACGACGGTTGCGACGGACGAGCCCGAGATGGCGGCAAACAGGGCGCAGGACACCACGCCCGCCATGCCGAGCCCGCCATACCAGTGGCCGATCAAGGTGGTGGCGAAGTGGATCATGCGCTTGGCGACACCGCCCTGGGTGAGGAAGGTGCCGGCGAGGATGAAGAACGGGATCGACATGATCTCGAACTTCTCGATGCCGGTGAACAGCTTCAGCGATACGGCGACGATGGGCACGTCCGTCATGGTGAACATGAAGGTGAGCACCGAGAGGCCGAGGGCGATGGAGATCGGCATGCCGGTGATGAACAGGGAGATCAGCAGGCCCGCGATGATGAGGCCGCGCATGCCTTTCGGCACATCGATCACGCCGTATTTGGCGCAGAGGCACAGGAGGAGGAGGGCGAGCGGCAGGGCGATCATGGCCCAGGAGAAGGCCCGGCCGCGATTGGCCGGGATGGGCGTTCCGATGGCGCCGGCGCTCATGCGTGCGATCCGTGGATGGCGGCTGGGTCAACCGCGAGATCGGGCACATGGGTGCTGCCATGCGGCACGTCTCCGGTGCGCCAGAAGCCCAAGGCGACCTGGAGGAAGCGGAAGCACATCAGAGCGGAGCCGAGCGGGATGGCGAGATAGACGATCCATTTCGGCGCCTCGAGATCGTTCGAGCGGCTGTCGGTGGCGGACAGGTCCCACACGAAGCTGGCGCCGAGGGCCGCGATGATGCCGGTGAAGGCGGCGCCGGCGAGCAGGCCGAATAGGATCACCTTGAAGCGCTGATTGGCGCCGAGGCGGTTGACCAGCACGTCCACACCCACATGGATGCCCTGGCGCACCCCGTAGGCGGCGCCGAACTTGGCCATCCAGACGAACATGTAGATGCACAGCTCCTGCGCCCAGGTCAGATCGATGTCATGCAGGAACGGATAGAGGAACGGCACCGTGCTGCCGTAGCGGTGCAGCACGGCCACGAAGATCAGCAGCGTGGCGCCGCCGATCAGGCAGGAGATGATGATCTCCTCCAGCCGGTCGAGAATCTTCAGAAACATCGGCTGGGTCCGGTGCGGGTCTGGGGATCAGTTGGTCGCGTTGTGACCGGTTGCGGCCAGGGCCTCGTCGATCATGGCTTTGCCGATGCGGGATTCGGCGGATTTGTAGACCGGCGCCATCGCGTCCTTCCACGGCTGCAGCTCGGCGGGTGTCGGGTCGAACACCGCGGTCTTGCCGGTGGCGCGGATGGCGGCCATGGCGGCGATGTTGTCCTGCTGGGCGATGGAGTTGTTATAGACGATGGCCTCGGCCATGGCGCGTTCGAGCTGGGTGCGGATATCGGCGGGCAGGCCGGCCCAGTAGGCCTTGTTGGTGATGACGGCGTATTGCAGATGGATGTTGTTGAGCGTGGTGATGTTGCTCTGCACTTCGTTCAGCTTCTGTGTGGTGTAGTTGGACGGCGTGTTCCACGTGGCATCCACCACGCCGCTTTGCAGTGCCTGATACAGCTCGGAGAACGCCATGATCTGGGGGTTGCCGCCCAGCGCGCGCACCGT